>JACQYK010000229.1:0-667 GCA_016208255.1 Deltaproteobacteria bacterium
ACGTCAGTTGGCGAAGATAGGCTTCCACCTGATCCTTCCCCGGTAGATCCAGCCGGGACAATCGTTTCAAAATCTTTAAAAGCGCCGCTAAACTTCCTTCCGGATGGGAGGTAAATCGTAACCGCGTCTGATAATAACGGGCAGGGTTATGGGTGGGATTCTGGAGTTGATTTGAACTTAAATCGGTCTTCTGTAAATCATTAACCAGGCTCGTCATCTCTGCCTCCTTTTCTTAATTTAATAAGAAAATCAGACAGATGATGACCGCATTCTCCTTATCTGTCAATCATCAAATTACTGCGTATAGCAGGAAGCTGTCGGGATCTTTCTGACACTGTCAGCCAATTGAAATCCTGACTTTCATATTTTATTCTTTTTTGGGGAATTTCTGACCCGTAATCCCAGGTCTTTTTTAATCGCCCTTTTTCAACAGGGCTGATTTGCCAAAAAACACCTTCGGCCTTTCAGCGAATGTGAATCCGGCGGTTTCCGCCTTTTTAATGGTCTTTTCGAAAGCCGATCGGGAGACGTGGAAGGGGGGTTCCACTATGAGCATTTGCCCTTCAGGATTGAGGAGAGTGACAGCTTCGTTGAAAAATTCTTCTTGATCGGGAATTTCATGCAGCATATAGAAAGCCAGGATAAAATCAACCTTTTCCGACAGGCC
>JACQYK010000229.1:779-9702 GCA_016208255.1 Deltaproteobacteria bacterium
CGCTTCGGTTTTATGCAGGGTTATGCGCTCCCCCAGTTCCGTTCCCTGAATCTTCCTTCTTAACCGATCCAGCATCCCTTCCTGCAAGTCAGCGGCGACCACCCGGCCGGACTTGCCGACCAATCGGGCCATCTCAATGGTGAAAGAACCGGGACCGCAGCCAAAATCCAGGGCAGTCATACCTTCCTGAATATAAGGAGATAAGATTTTCTGCGGATTTTGAAACCATCTGCGGATTCTGTTATCAAGGCTGCCCGCCAGTTCCACCGGACAGACCCGATTCTTTCTGTCGCTCATGACTTCTCTCCTTTATTGCCCAATAATGGCGACCCAAGACCCCTGGCCCAAGCCTGGATGGCCTCCCAGTTCCGAAAATCGCCCTCCGGAATCTCCAGTTTTTTCATTTTTGATTTCATAACCATCCGGACGACGATCGGCAGTTTGCTGTAGTCCAGAGCCCCGGCAAATAATCCCAGGTCGACCGGATGAATGAGAGGCGCGGATTCCAGAACCGGATCCAGATAACCCTTGACTATTCTGCGGTTTTCCTCCGTATCCCTGTATAAGGTCAGGCAGGTCAAAAAATAGGCCACAGGAATTTCGCTTAACCTTTGCTGGTTCTTTTGGGCGAAGGTTTTGGCCTCGGACAGCCAGGATCCCTGGCGAACCGAACTGCCCAGGACGACCCCGTCATAACCGGAAATATCCTGGACATTTTTTACGAGGCGTATATCAATCTGGGCGCCTTGCCGGCACAAATCTCGACCAATCGCTTCAGCCACCCCGCCCGTGCTCCCGCAAAAGCTGGCATAGGCGACCAGTATTTTCTTCCTGGGGGGTTTATCGGCCCGACAGCTTGATTCCGGGAAGCTGATCGCGGCGCCCAAGGCTTTGGGGAGAGAAAAGAAATCCCTTCCCAGAGTCAAACCTCCTAAAGCCCCTCCGGCGATTATTGCGCCGTCGGTGATAAATTCCCTTCTGGTCATTTTTTTCATGATGCCTCTCTTTCTTAAATGGACCCAACTGGAAAAAAATTGAGCAATGGTTTTTAGTAACAAAAGAATAGAAATCTTCTCAAAATGGATAGAGTATTTTCATAAAATCATAAACGCATTATAAATAGAGGATCAATTGATTATTTTTGATCAGCCGTTTTCCATAAATTTGCACTTTGCAATTTTCAATTTGCATTTTCAAATTCCAGCTTGTCCGCGTTAAGAGATGATCTGTATATTCTTATAATAGCAGGTTGTAATAAAAAGACTTTATATTTTTAAAAAAGAGGAACAGGAATCCCCGCATACTTTCTCCTGATCGGAGGCTCCAAAAAACCGGTCACCTTTTTTTGAGAAGCATCAACCAGGACCTCAAGAATCGGTTCCGTCCTGACCGCCTTCCGCAGAATTTCCAGGCCTTGATTTTCCCCCTTCCCCCTCAATTCCGCCCGGGTAAAAACGATTCTAAGTTTATTTCGGTCAAAATTTCTGGAATGGGGGTGGGGCCCCCCGGATACCCCAGGGACGGGGTTCATGGGGATCTCTGAAACATACCATGGCGAGGGGAGTATGTAATTTATGAATTTTCTTTTGCCGATATCCTGGCCGACGTCGATCCGTGATTTTACGAACGGATGGGATAGGGCAATTTTGATGATTTCATTGAGAGTCTCCGGATCAATCTTGGTCAGGGAGATATTGGCCGCCTCCTCGGTGTAAACCCCGTAAAGACTAAACAAGGACCAGGTTTTTAATCCGACGGCTAAGGACAGAGCGGCGGCGGTGATCAGAATATAAAGAGTAAGCACCCCCAGGACTCGTCGGAAGCCGGATTTGGGAAGGAGGGATTGTTTCGGAGACCAAGGCAAAGGAAAGGGCAGGAAGCTATAAGTCTTCAGTTTGTAATCAAGATAGGATTTTCCATATTTTTGTTCACACTCCCTTTCTTCGAATTTGGCCAGAAAATAATAAACGAAAATCATGGCGGTGAAGGAAAGCAAGACCAGGTATCGGGGCCATAACAAGAGCATCCCAAGGCCGCAAACAAGCAAGGAGACATATTGGGGGTGTCGTATCCATTTATAAAGTCCCCCGGTTACGGCCTCCTTCCGGGTCACTTTCTTATAATAAACCTGGGCCGCGGCTATACAGAATCCCAGAAAGCCGCCGAGGCTAAGGATTCCCCCAATCACGTTTCTCAGGTTAAGCAGAGTTGAAGTGGTCTCGGCAACGATATGAGGCCGGAAAAGACCGCTTAACCAGAAAAAGGCAGGATTGTTATTTAAAAAATTCAGCCCCGGTCCATATACGGAGTAAAAATAAACCGCAAAAGGGCTGGCCATGTAAAAGAATTCAAAGCCGATGATCAGATAAAAGAGAAATAAGGCCCCCACAGCCTTTTTGGATTTTAGAAATTCAGAGATGGGTGTCATCGAACCCTCCTTTTCAATTTAAACCCTTGGTGGGGGTGCGCCATACGCCGCGGATTTTCGGATTCCGGGGCGATGGCGCGGTTGAGAGGAAGAGTCATTAGTCGCTTAGGAATAAAATTCTACCCAAATTGGATAGAATATTTCGTAATAGTTTAGCTTTTTAAAATTCAAAAAAATATTAGACAGGATTTACAAGATTATCTGGATTTTTGTGCCTTTCCTGAAGAAAGGCACAAACCTTATCGTCCTGCGGACAGAAGCTCCCCTTTCTGCTGAAAGCGGATAGAAGTTGCTCAGGGTCGTCCGGAGCCTGAGCAAAATAGATGTAAATCCTGTTAATCCTGTCAGATAATTTATTTTCATAAGACTAAAGTGTTACGAATTTTTCAAATTTGGTTCCGGCTTGTCCGGGTTAGGGTTCTCTCAGGGAAAGAGATTTCAGGATCGGTGATATTTCATTCTCTCCCTGATTTCATCATTGATGAGTCGTTTCTGATGGTTGTCCAACGAGTTGTAGAAATCCAGAAGCAAAACCAGGTTTTTATCCATAAAACTGGAAAATTCATTCAGTTTTTTCCTGGAGGAGTCCATCAGAAATTTTAAGTCGGGCTCTTCTTTTTCCAATTCCTTATGGAATTGATCCTTCATTTTTTGGCGCTCGTTCAGAAATTGGGAAAAATGACCTTTGAAATTTTCCTTGACGGCTTCGTATTTAGCTTTTTGCCCGGCGGTGAGATTCAACTCCCTGGCCTTTTTATCCATCTTCCAAAGGATAAAATCCGCCATATCCTGGTGGTGCACTCCGGAATGAAATCCGCGGCCATGGAACCGGGGATAAAAACCCGAGTGGGAATCATTCCAGGGCCCATAGGCCGATACCCAATTGTAACCGGCAACCACCAGTACCAGAAATAAAATACCACCACCGATAAAAACTTTGTTTCTTGTTTTCATTTTTTACTCCTTTCTTGGCCTTTTGTTTTGTGATCTATTATTAAACCGTCATGCCACGCTTTTTAGTGGCGTGACACTACCATCATACGGTCACCTTTGGTGACCTAACCAGGAGGCTTCTTAAAAGAAGCCGGGACATGAAAATAGGCCGAGTCAACGATTAGTCGCGAAACCTATTTCCGTATTCAATTGATCTTGAGCTTACCAGCCGAATGTAAAGGATCTTTTTCGGGCCTGTAAAAGTTTGTTAAATAAATGTAAAAGAAGGTAAAAAGAAGTGACAGGAAAGGACGGGTTGGAAATATTGAAAGAGGTCCTGTGGGATTTGGATCTGCCGGTTATCCTGTTCACAGTCAGGGGGGAAGGGGAAGATACAGACCGGATAGTGGTTTGGAACTGGGGGGAGACGACTAACGGTCTAAAGCCTCTTGAACCCGCTCCGGGGTCATGGCCATCTGAAAGAGCCTGGCCCCGGTGGCATCAAAAATGGCATTGGCAATAGACGCTCCCACGCAGGTTACTGCCGGTTCTCCTCCGCCCTGGGGCGGAAGATCACGGTTTTCCACCAGCACGGTTTCGATCTTCGGCAGCATGGAAAAGCGGGGGATATCATAGGTGTCAAAATTCTGGGTGAGTACTTTTCGCCCTTTGAATTCCACCTTTTCGGACAGGGCGTAACCCAAACCCATGGTCAGACAGCCTTCCATCTGTATTCGTGCCCCTTCGGGATTGATCACCAGACCCATATCCTGGGCGCAGATCAACCGCTTGACCCGCACCTTTCCGCTGGTTCGATCAACCTCGACCTCGGCCATGGTCGCCACATAGGTCCCGGCATCCGTAGAGCAGGCCAGACCCTGGCCCTGTCGACTGGGGCTGACGACCTTTTTCCAGCCAAAGCGGTCGGCAGCGGCCTGGAGCGTGGCCAGCATTCGTTTATCATTAATATTTTGTATACGGAATTCGAGCGGGTCCGCCCCGATTTTTGCCGCCATGATATCAATCTGGGATTCTCGGGCAAAGGTGTTTGTCGGGTTTCCCGGCGCGCGCCAGGCGCCGGTCCTGAAGAGTTGGCCTCCTGCAGCAGGGGTCATCCAACCGCCATAGGCCGTTTCCCTATAATGGGCCACATTGTATATTTGCTGCACCCCCCGCCCGGCATAGTAGGTATCGTATTCCCAGAAGGCGATCCGGCCTGTCTCCGTTAACCCTGATCTGATCCGGACAATAGCTGCGGGCCTGAAAGTATCATAAAAGAATTCTTCCTTTCTACTCCACATGACCTGGACCGGCTTTCCGGTCTTTTGGGCCAATTGAGCGGCTTCAACGGCCTGCTGATTAAAAGTTTTCCCGCCGAACCCGCCCCCTACAAAAGGGGTAATGACCCGCACCTTTTGAGGAGGCAGATTGAGAGCCAGGGCCACCTCCTCCTTGATCCCAAAGGGATTCTGTGTCGATGCCCACAGAGTAAGTTTGTCGCCTTCCATCCTGGCCAGGGCGGTATGGGTCTCCATGGCGGAATGAGCCACATAATGATCATAGTAAGTGTGTTCAAAGATTTGGCTGGCCAAGGCCTGGCCTTGTTCCAAATTGCCTTTCTGACCGAAAACCTCACCTTTCTTGGGCGCGGTTTGGAGGAGATGGGAGAAGATCGTACTGTTGTCGATCGGATTCGGAGGACCCTCGAATTCGGCCTTGATGAGCGAGAGGGCATTTTCAGCCACATCCGGGAGGGAATGGAGAACCGCCACCAGGTTATTATCCTGAACACCGAGGATTTCCTTGTTGTTTTTGAGGGCGGAACTATCGATCTTTTTCAAAGCGGCACCGTGGGCCGGTGGCCGCAGGATCTTGGCGTAAAGCATACCGGGCAGCCGGATGTCGCCTGTAAACTTGGCCTCCCCGGTCACTTTATCCCTACTGTCCAGGCGGTTGAGAGATTTGCCCATAAGCTTGAATTCTCCCGGCTGCTTTGGGGACGGTTTGGTCTGGCTGTGCCTCCGGATATATTTTCCCTCGCAGAGCCGGGCATAGGTAATGTGCTTGGTCTTGTCCTGCCGGGAGGTGACCGTGCCCTCCTTAATAACCAACTGATCCGCCGGCACTTTGAGGTGCTCGGCGGCGAGCTCCAGCAGCACGGATCTCGCCTCCGCCCCGGCCTGACGGAGAGGTGGGCCGAAGACACGGGTGCTGAGCGATCCCCAGGTGCCCATATCCCAGGGGCATTGGTCCGTATCGCCCATGACCATATCCACCTGTTCGACGGACACGTCCAGCTCATCGGCCAGCATCTGGGCCAGGGAGGTTGCAATGCCCTGCCCCATTTCGATCTTACCGGTGAAACAGGAGACGCGGCCATTAGCACCGATCCTCAAGAAGGCGTTAAAATCGGTGGGTAAAGATTGCCAGCCGGGAAAACGGCGGCTTCCCTCCTGAGCGGGGAGTTCTCCGGCCGTGAAGAAAATAATGATACCGCCACCTACAGCCTTAAGAAATTCGCGGCGGCTGAGTGAAAAACTTATGCCTTGATTGTTGTCCGCCGTTTTGGAATTCTTACGTGTTTTCATTATGCCCTCCCCTTGTTCATGGCCCGGGCGGCACTCTGGACGGCCTGGATGATACGGACATAGGCTGAACAGCGGCAGAGGTTTTCATTCAGGCCCTGGATAATTTCAGCTTGGCTTGGCCTGGGGTGCTTTTTAAGAAAGGCATAGGCCGTGAGGATCATTCCCGGAGTGCAGAAGCCGCACTGAAGAGCGTCGTGCTCGATAAAGGCTCTTTGCAGGGGATGGAGGGTTCCGTTTACGGCCAGGCCCTCGATGGTGACTATCTCCTTCCCCTTCACCTCTTTAATGGTGGTCTGGCAGGAGCGAACGGCTTCGTCGTTGATCAGGACCGTACAAACGCCGCAATGGCTTTCACCACAGCCGTACTTGGTGCCGGTGAGACCCAGATCGGACCGCAGGACCCAAAGAAGGGTCCGGTCGTTGTCAACTTTCAATCGAACGGGTTTATGATTGATCTTTAAAGTGATGTTTTCAACCATGACGACCTCCAGCGGTTCCAGGGTATTTCAATCAGTGCGCAATTTACGTATCATTGTTCCAATTTTTTAACCACGCCACCCCTCACTGCAGCGGCTGGTTGAGCCGCTGAGTTCCGTTGGGGCTGCATTGTCCAGGTCAGGTTGAACGGTTGTCAGACGCTCACCAATAACTGGTTCTCAGTTTTTTCTCTCTTTCAAATCTCTCCAGGGCCAACTGTATTAATCTGTCAATTAACTCGGAATAACTATTCCGGATGCTTCCCATAGTCTTGGATACAAGCTTATTGTGGTAAAACCAGGAATTGTGTTTATCTCATTAAAAATGATTTCGCCGTCTTTTTTCAAAAACATGTCCACCCGACCCAATCCCTCGCAGGCCAGAACCTTGAATGTTTTAATAGCCATCTCACGGACATGCTTAATTATCTCTTCTGGAAGATTGGCGGGTATTTCAAGAATCGCTCCTTTTTCATCAATGTATTTTGCTTCGTAGGAGTAGAAATCGTGGGTGGACTTTATTTCACCAACAGTAGAAGCAATTGGCTTTTGGTTTCCGAGTACCGAACACTCTATTTCTCGTCCCTCAATGAATTCTTCAATGATTATCTTCAAGTCAAACGAGAAAGCATCTATTATGGCCTCATGATAATCTGTCTCGGATTGTACTTTGTGAACACCGACGGAAGAGCCCATGTTCGCGGGCTTTATGAAGAATGGGATTCCAATGTCATGAATAACAACATTAAAATCGGGCAGGTTATCATCCAAACTGAGGGCAATAAACTTTGCGACCGGAATTCCTGAGGTGCGCAGTAAGCGCTTCATAACATCCTTGTCCATCCCCACGGCCGAGCCCAACACGCCTGATCCTACAAAGGGAACATTGGCAAGCTTAAGAAAGCCTTGCACAGTTCCGTCTTCTCCCATCGGACCGTGCAGGATAGGAAAGGCAACATCAATGGATCCATAATCCTGCTGGCAGATAACACTGGAAATTTCTCCGTTGCTTTCGGGCGCAAAGGTAACTTGATTTTGTGACTTGTTCAAGCTGATCAGCTTAGGATTTTCAGAATTGATAAGGAATTTAGTTCGTTCACTCAGCAACCATTTTCCGGACTTATCTATTCCGATAAGAATCGGGTTATACTTTTTTTGTCTATCGCATCATAGACGTTCTTTGCCGGTTGAAGCGAGACTTCGTGCTCGGCGGATTTGCCACCGAATATGATACCGACTTTGATCTTTTTCACGTTCATTTTATCCTTTTTGAATAATGAAATAGGGTCAATTCTTTCAAACTTACAAATTCAAGTTAATCCACTCACCTACTACCAATCTTTTCTTGAGCCTGTTTGCCTTACTATAATTCTCTTTTAATATTTTAACAATCCCAATTCCTCTCAATCCTTTGACCAGTTATAAAGGATAATTTGTCAATATGAAAGGATTGACCCCCGGCCTTTTCATGAATCAAATTCCTTTCTTTAACGGTTGGCCTTCCGGTATCCCAGGGCCTCGGTGGCGATGATCATCTTCTGGATGTTTGCGGAGCCCTCCACAATCTGGCAGAGTTTGGCCTCTCGGAAGAGCCTTTCCACAGCGTATTCGCTGGAATAGCCATAGGCCCCGAGGATCCGGAGCGCGCCGTCAGCCACCCTGGAGGCCACGTCGCAGGCGAAGTATTTGGCCATACAGGTCTCTAAAGTATTGTGAATATTTCCGGCATCCTTTTCCTGGGCAGAACTGTAGGTCATCATCCGGGCCGCTTCCGTTTCCACGATCATCCGGGCCAGCTCTTCCTGAACCATCTGGAATTTACCAACCGGATTGCCGAACTGTTCTCTTTCCTGGGCATATTTTACCGATTCATCGATCAGCCCCTGACTTACCCCGACGGCTCCGGCCGCAGCCGTCAAACGGGTATTGTCGAGTCCGGCCATGACGTACTCAAAGCCCTTTCCTTCTATTCCCCCCAGCAGGTTTTCAGCCGGAACCTCGACCTCATCGAAATAGATTTCCCCGGTAGGGCAAGCCTTCAAGCCCATTTTTTCAGCCATGGGTCCGGTACTGACCCCCTTGGATTTCATTTCGACGATCAGGGCCGAGAGTCCCTTGTATTTTCGGGATGGGTCGGTGTAAGCATAAATAATCCCCACATCGGCCACCTGGGCGTAGGTGATCCAATTCTTGGATCCCGTCAAAATACAGGTATTGCCTTTTTTGACGGCCCTGGTCTTTATCCCGCCTACGTCCGAACCGGCATTGGGCTCGGTGATGCCGATACACCCCATAGTCTCGGCACTGACCAGCCTAGGTATATATTTGTTCTTTTGGACCTCGGTTCCGAATTGAAAAATTTCCCAGGCCGTACCCATGGCCTGCATATTAAAGGCGGCCCGGATTGACCCACTGACCCTGGCGATCTCTTCGGTTACGACTGTGTGGGCAAAAAATCCCAGATCGGACCCGCCATATTCTTCCGGCAGAGGGCAACC
>JACQYK010000230.1 GCA_016208255.1 Deltaproteobacteria bacterium
ATCACCGCCCCGAATCAGGAAAAGGGTTTTCTGGGTAAAAGTTACCCTCTCCTTGTGGGCTTTGCCCTGCACACCGTCAACCCGGATCAAAGTCTTTCTCTGGCCGACCGATTTTTGCGCAGTGTGGGTGGTCGGACCGGTATCCTGGCCATGCTTTGGGAAAAGATTTCCCTGGCCCGGGAAATCATGGATCTCTTTGCCCTAAGCCTGATGTTGGGACGGTTGTTTATTCAAAATCCGGAAATGATGGATCATCTGGCCCTCCAAAAAACAATAGGTCTGCATCCTTTAAACCGTCAGGCAGGGGAAGGTTCAAAAAAACGAAAAGGACCGGAAAGGGACACGCAAGAATACCTATCAGTGCTCAGAAGGCAAAAAAGCGAGCAGTTTCTGGGCCTGGCCTTGGAAGAACTGGCCGGAAGGATTTCTTACATCGAGGTTTCGGAACAGCTGGCTGACCTATCCGAGTTCCTGCTGCAGGAAACCCTTTATCTGGCCGAAGAAAAACTTTATCAGGAGGTGGTTCATCCGCTCTATCCCCGGAGACGGGCTCCTGTTCCTTCCAATCCTTTCTGCGTTCTCGGATTGGGAAAATTGGGGGGGCGGGAACTCGGTTATCTTTCGGACCTGGACCTGATATTTGTTTATTCCCTGGAAAGGACCTTTATCCCGGAGGTAAAAGCAGGCCCTTTCCCGTCAAGTCCGGAGCCCAAGCGGATAACCTATCATGAATACCTGGTCCGGCTGGCCCAGCGTTTTATTTCCTATCTCGCCCTTCCCTTACAAGAAGGACCGGGTTATATGGTTGACACCCGTCTCAGACCCTCCGGAAGTTTCGGACCCTTGATCGTTTCCCTGGATTCTTTTTATGATTATTACCGGAACCAGGCCCAAAATTGGGAAAAACAAGCCCTGCTCAAGGCCCGCGTTATCGTCGGGCCATCTCCTTTGGCCGACCGTGTTCAGGAATTTATTCAGACCCTGGTTTACCAGACACCGCCTCCGGCGGAAATCCGGGAGGAGATGTTCCATTTTCGAATCCGCATGGAAAAAGAAAGATCAGGGGAAGAAGGCGGGCGCATCAATCCCAAATTGGGGTATGGCGGAATAGCCGACATTGAATTTATGGTCCAGTATCTTCAATGGTCTTATGGATTCATCAGGCCGCAATTACGGTCGACCAACACCCTGGAGACCTTGAAGGCCCTGAAGGAAACGGGGTATTTGCCGGAGGAAACCTTTCTCCTGCTCAAGGAGGCCTATCAATTCCTGGGTCTGTTGGACCATGGACTGCAATTGTTGTTTGATCGAAAAGAAGACCCCCGCACTTATGATCCGGAGGAATTAAGGCGGATAGCGGAGTTGAATGTCTTGGGCCTGGGCAGTGCTGATTGGCCTTCCTGGGATATAGTGACCCATTATCATAAAGTCAGGCAAAATGTTCGCCTGATCTTTAACCAAATTTTTTCAGCAGGGTAATAAAATAAGTTCCAAAAATAGACAGTTAGCGCATTCCCCATCTGTCCAAGAAAATCCATGGAGATTAATCCCTTTATTACTGGTGTGCCCTCTTTTCCCCAGAATCGTGTACAATTAAGATGCGACTCTAAAGACGCTTTACTCTGAACGACTCGACCTGAACTCGTCGATAGGTCTTGTCGAAGGGCTCGCCGAAGTCTCCCGACTCCGAACTATATTTGCCTCCCGCCCCTTGGTTTGGTCGCCGAACGACGAACCCTGAACGTTGCATCTAAAATTCCCCCTTTGAGCTTTCAGCTATGAGCTTTGAGCTCCCCAATTTGTGAAGTTAGCATTTCCTTGCTTAAGAAGTAAGTTGTGTGGCCTTACGACCGGCTGAAGTGGTAGCGGAGCAGATATTTCTTTTTTGAACGATAAAATCATAAAACAGATTAACTTATAGATTAAATTGGGGAAGTATCCTACTATTTCAAGTGGAGTTCTAAAACCATGCAGGAAAATGTAATAAGAATTCCTGGGGAAAGTATTGAACGAATCATTTTATTGATTCGCGGCCAAAAGATTATCATAGATGCGGATTTGGCGACCCTTTATGATGTTCCGACTAAAGTGCTTCATCAAGCGGTTAAAAGAAATGCAAAAAGATTTCCGGCAGACTTTATGTTCCAATTGACTTCACAAGAAAAAAATGAACTGGTCACAATTTGTGACCGGTTCCAAAACCTTAAACATTCGTCGGTCTTACCGCGCGCATTCACAGAACAGGGCGTTGCAATGCTTTCTACTGTTCTTAGTTAAGGGGTCAATTCTTTCAAATTGACAAATCATCCTTTATGCCGGAACAGAGGATTGAGACGAATTGGGATTTGCAAAATATTCAAATCGAATTATAGTATAAAAAGTTAAATCAGGAAAAGATCGGCAATAATTGAGCGGATTAAATTGAAATTATCAATTTGAAAGAATTGACCCCAATTCTCGCAATTCTCGTTAAAGGCGGCTTACCCTTCCGGCCACGAACAGGCCGCCGATAAGCTGTGAGGTAGGAAATAGGGATTACTACCTATAGAAAGAGATCTATTTGACTATTTGAAAAAAAGGGGGCGGATCTTGTATCGAGTGCTGATTTGCGAGAGCTGCCAAAAGAAATTCGACAGGGTTTTGACACCGGGATTTCTATTGCCGTCAAACTGGATTATCGGGTTGTATCCATGATTGCCTCCGGCCCCACTATGGAATACCATGCCGAGTTTATCCGAGTGAATAATCTTCTCAAGATACTCGGCCAATATGCTTCTGATTTTCTTCAAGACAGAGGGTATGCGACTTTTAAGCTGGCTGTCACGGATATTGGTATTGATCCTGAAACCCTTTCGACTCCCCTGCCGCACAAAACCATCGCCACAAAATCCGGACTTGGCTGGATTGACAAAAACGCCTTATTGGTCACGAGACCACTCGGATCAGCCGTCAGATTAACAACGGTTTTAACCAATGCGGATTTGCCTAAATCCGTTTCCTTCCAAAGATCATTTTGCGGTAACTGCACTGAAAAACAAGGGAGTTGGGAAGTTCTTAATGGAGCACCTTTTTCATTCGGCACGTACTAGTCAAATTGAATTTCTTCACGTCCCAAGCAGTTTTAATGTAGTCCCTTTTTATCAACATCTCGGATTTATCAGGAGTGAAGTACAACCCGATTTGGCTGATGAAGTCACCTGGATGACAAAGGTACTTTAAAACATTTATTGAGGAAATTAACGGCCGGGAAATCCCGGAAAATCCATTGACTCCTTGACAGGCATAGACATGAACGAAAAACTGATTGTCATCTTTCCGGCGTCAGATGACGATTATGAGTTTTCCTACCAAGTCAAGAAGGCTGCTGAAGGTGAGTTGATAAGCAATACTTTTGGATGGAATGAAGGCTTTCAAAGGGCCTTTCACAAGGAGGACTGGAAAGAAAAACGACCGAACATCATAAAGTTTGACAGCGAAAAAATTGGGACAAACGCTATAACAGAAGGTGACGGTTTCATCGAAATCGGGCAGTTTTTTATACTACCGGAGCATCAGAGCAGGGGAGTTGGTTCGTACATTTTGGATCTGGTATTACAACAGGCCGATGGGCGTGGTCTGGTAGCACAATTGGCCTTATTGAGAGGCAATCGAGCAGAAAGCTTGTATATAAGGAAGGGTTTCGTATACGTCAGACAAACGGAAACATACTGTTATATGGAGAGAAAACCGAGACCACCTGGAGGCGGTTATCCAATAAAATATCCATAATTATCCATAAAATTCCTTGACAAATCTTCTTTTTGGCTATATATGGATATAATTATGGATATAAATAATCTTCAAATCCTCCCAAAACATATTAAACTCATCTCAGAAATCGATGAGTTCAAAGGAAAATGGCAGGCCATGAGCGGGTTTGCTCCTGACCGGATGGCAATGCTTAAACATGTAGCGACAATCGAATCGGTGGGCTCATCCACAAGAATCGAAGGTGCCAAGTTAACGGATAATGAAGTGGAAAATTTATTGTCAGGACTTGGAAAATCCTCTTTCAAGTCAAGGGATGAAGAGGAGATTGCCGGTTATGCCGAGGTTATGCAGTTGATCTATGAATCTTATGACAAAATCCAGACCGACGAAAATCATCTCCAGCAATTGCATCAGGTCCTTTTAAAGCATTCATCAAAAGACTCCAGGCATAGAGGCCAATACAAAAAGCTGCCGAATCATATAGAGGCCTTTGCCAAAGACGGGAAGAGCCTGGGAGTTATTTTTGCGACCGCTTCTCCATTTGAAACGCCTTTCAAGATGGCGGAATTATTTAAATGGTTTAATAAGGAATGGGGGAGAAAAGAGCTTCATCCTATCCTGATTATGGCCATATTTCTTGTTCATTTCTTGGCTATCCACCCTTTTCAGGATGGCAATGGAAGGTTGTCCCGCATCTTCACGACATTACTGTTATTAAAATCTGGATATTCCTATATGCCTTACTCATCATTGGAAAGAGTCATCGAGAACAATAAGGATCAATATTACCTGGCCCTGAGACGCGCCCAGTCAACCCTTTACACCGACAATGGAAACCTTAATGACTGGATATTGTTTTTTCTTGAATCGCTAAGGAAACAAGTGGCTGTTCTTGAATCCAAGATCAAGAACGAGAAGATAATTTCCGAATTTCCTCCACTTTCTCAGGAGATCATCCGGATTACCGGACAACAAGGGAAAGTGACCGTAAGTGATGCCCAGAAAATTACCGGCGCCAATAGGAATACTATTAAAGCCCATATGACTGAATTAGTGCGAAGAGGAAAACTAATGAGGATGGGAAAGGGCAAGGGGGCATGGTATAAGCTGTCTTAATCGAAAAACCTTAACGGCATCAGCCTATCCCAAGTTGGTTGCTCAAAGGGGCTGAGATCAAATCATTTAATTGTGAAAAGGAATCAAGTACGTCGTTCCGACAGTTTTAAATTTATGGAAGAATTTGATTTCGAAGAAGCAGATATTTGTGATGGCCTCGATGTCTTGCAGATGCTGCACGAGATAGGTCCGGGGGAAAACGGATTTCAGAAGACGTATTTCACCCGAGAACTGCAAGAGTAACAGCTCCTAAGGAACATGTCTCTCATGAGCTGAGACGAGGGAGGAACGTCAGGATGTATTTGGGGACGAGTGAAAATTCCAGATATTGTCCGGAAAACGGTTCAATAATTTGTTGGACGAAAATGAGAAAAAGAAAATAATATATTGTATCTGTGTTGCGGTTGTGACACAATAATAACATGAAAACTGCAATCGTTCATGCCCGCATCGAGCCGAAAACAAAGCAAAAGGCAGAAGGGGTCCTTCGGAAGCTTGGTCTGACTCCAACAGAGGCCATCCGTATCTTCTACAGGCAAATATCTCTCCGCGGGGGGGTGCCTTTCCCGATCGAAATACCAAACGATCTTACGGCTTCCACCCTGGAGAAGAGCCGTCGCGGTGAAGACGTTCAGGAATTCGAGTCCTTAGACGCAATGTTCAAAAATTGGGAAAAATGAAGCCGGTCTCGCAGACCAGGCAGTTTTCCCGGGATGTCAAGCGCATGCGGAAACGAGGGAAAGACCTGGGCAAGCTGCGGGAGGTGGTCAAGCTTCTGGCCGAGGGCATCCCCCTTGCTGAGAACTGCAAAGACCATCCACGATCGTGGGATCGTGGCAGTCTTCGCGCGACTGCCACATTGAATCTGACTGGCTCTTGATTTACACTGCTGAAGACGACTCGCTTCGGCTTGAACGGACAGGCACACACAACGACCTCTTCAAATAATGAAATCGTCCAACAATCGACTAAACCGGAAAGCTAAAAAATCGGTTTTCCGGTAACCTCGACGCTATATCCTCCTTCAGCCTCATTTACCCTTCTTTGTTTCTGTTACGGCAAGGCCCAAATCCTCGGCCAGCCGTTGAACAAATTCCAGCCCGTCCGGCTGAAAGGCGGGAAGGTCCCAGGGCATTTCCTGGATAAATGTCCGCCCCATTCACGGATGAATACATAAATTATAGAACCCCGGACCTCCGGGAAAATCCCCCGCTCCTGTTTCTATCAGAAAGGTGCGCAATCCATTAATGAATATACTTGCAAATATACTTGAAATGGATTATATTGGAATCAGCCGATGTTGATGACCTCGTAAAAAGTCAAAAGACGACTTTTACGAGGCGGGAAAGGGCTTCCCCTCTCCCGCCGCTTGAAGTAAATTCAAGCGGTTCCACCCTCACCCCAGGCCGGGACTTAATCGTCCTCGGCCTGTAGATGGACTTTTTACAAGTCCATCAGATGTTGGGAGGTGTTTATGCCGCAAGTTTCCCTATATATCGATAAAGAAACATTAATAAAAGTGGAACAGTTAGCTCAGAAAAGCCACACTTCAATTTCAAAATGGGTTGGTACTAAACTTAAAAGGCTCATCAAGGATGAATATCCGGATGATTTTTTTGAACTATTTGGTGCCATTCAGGATCCGTCCTTTAAAAGACCGGAAGATCAATCCTTTGATGCGGATATAAAAAGGCTAAATCTATAATGTACTTTTTGGATACCAATACCTGTATATATTTTTTAAAAGGGACTTATCGATCTATTCTGAAGGAGTTCAAAAAAAGAAAACCGGAAGAAATCAAGATTCCATCGATAGTAAAAGCAGAGCTATTATTGGGGGTGGAAAAGAGTGAACGGAAAGAAGAAAATCTGAATATCTATAAAAAATTTCTTGAACCATTCGAAATCGTTGGTTTTGATGATCAGGCGGCAATGATCTATGCCAAACTAAGGGCTTCTCTGGAAAAGAAAGGAAAAATAATAGGACCCAATGACCTGATTGTCGCCTCCACGGTAATGGCTAATAAAGGAATACTTGTCAGCCATAATGTGAAAGAATTCAAACAAATCACGGGGCTACAACTTGAGGATTGGGTGCGCAGTGAATAACAGTTACCTCCCCTATTCTCATTCGATTTTCTTTTTATCCGTTCCGGCAAGGCTTAAATTTTCGGCCAGCCGTTGAACAAATTCCAGCCCGTCCGGCTGAAAGGCGGGAAGGGTCCAGGGCATTTCCTGCAAGTTTTGAAGCAGGGACGGCAGCAGGTCAAAGGGGATCGATACCATTTGATATCCCTCCGGAAAAAGTTTTCTTCGCTTCATGCCGTGCCCCAGCCCGGTAAGGACATAATTCAGCTCCCCGGCCAGATAAGGATAAACCATGATCCAGGCACAGCCTATGGCCGCTGAAAATTTACTGGACCACATTTGGCCCGTCCGGTAGCTCATGGCCCGCAGTAGAATCTCAGTCTGGTTGGTTTGGGCGAGGATGACCAAAACATCCGGATCAAAGGAAAGGGCCTTCAGCGGGGCGAAAGCGACATAATGGACTACGCCCGGATTTATTCTCGGAATATAATGGTAAAGCCGGGCCGCGGAACGGGGTTCCTGGAAGATTTTCAAGCCGGCGCCGAATTCTCCGCTGATATAAGGCCCCGGGGCCTCAGCCTGACCCAAGACATACAACCCGGCATCGCAGGCCTGGGATGCGTCGTCGGCGAAAAAAGTTTTTCCCTCCTGAGCCTTCTTGAGCATTTCACAGAAGGCCAGTTTTTCACCGAGCTTCTCAATTCTCTCAGGCCGCCTGGTCAGATATTTAACCGCAACGGGCGGCACCTCGAAACCGAAATTGTCAAAAACCGAATACAGGTCATTTGAGAAAATCACCCGGCCTCCTTACAACATTTTGTCTTTATTATGATATGGACTCACAAAAGTCGTCACTCCGGCGAACCCCGGATCAGGTCCGGGGCAGGCACCGGGGTCCAGAAAAATTTTAACTATTTAAAAACACTGGATTCCGGATTTCTCTCGACTTCCTCCGGAAGTCTCTTTTTAAGGTCGGCATACGGCATCCGAATGGATGCCTTCTTTTAGTTCGACAAAGTCGAACGGCCGACCGTACGGAATGACAAGATGCTGGTTTCGGCGACTTTTTGCGAGTCCATTTTATGAGACAGATAATATTTTTTTTGGTCCTTGGTTTTATGGGGAGCCTTTGACAAGGCCCACCATCATGTTAAGGATCGAGTTAACCGCACGGATTAATAAATGTGACGGGTCGGGTAAACACCCAGTTCCACAATCTGGCCTTTCTGAACCTGTTGAATTCGTATGGCGTCGATACCTTCGACATCATTCGGTCCGAAAGTCAAAGGGGTATTGGTGATGCCGCCCGTGCTCAGGTTTTTAATTTTGTGAAAACCATTCTGCAGGACATCAATCGGTTTTAGCTTTTCCAGAGGCGTCTTTTGCAAGGCCAGCCTTAAGGCCTCCACCTGAATCATGGCTTCCACTGCACCATGGGGATACATGATGTGAGCCACTGTTTTTCCGGAACGATACTTTTTTATCAGTTCGTGACAAAACTTTATCCCGGGCAGGTCATCTTTCGAGACGGTCGGCCAGTGGGAGGGATAGCCGCCGGCGACTACCAGACCATTGCCCAATTCCCCCATAGCCGGGACAAACACCTGAAGGTGGGCCGGAAGGGCGAAACCGAAAGTTATCTTAAAGGGCTTATCTGTTCCCATGCCCAACCGGACGGCCTCCTTGATCGTGGGTTGGGCTCCCGGGTTGATCATACAACCGAAGGTCAAATCGATCTTGTTTTGTTTGAGCCACATCAGTTGGGTGGTCGGTGGGGCGGTGGGTACCATCGGCACATACTGGCTTCCAACCACTTCAATGCCGATCTTCTCCAGATAGGCCTTAAGTTCAGGGGTTTCCACTGACCGGCCGAAAGGAGAATCGGCGGTGAGGAAGGCAAACCGCGGTTTTCGTTTTTCCTTCCATCCTTTTAAAAACCATTCCCCAAAGGCCCCTGCTTCGTCGGTATAAATCGAGTACTGGGGGAAAATGGTCTTGGGAGGTTTCAAGAGATAAGGGCCCGAAGCCATACTTGTGGCACCCATGTTGTCCTCTTTAAGTTTGTCCATAAGCGCCAGAGCGATGGGTGACCCCGATATCCGGTAAAGCAAAATTCCCTTAGCCTTAAGTTCCTCATAAATCGATAAGGCTTTAGGCGGCTTGAGCTCATCATCCCTCCACAGAAGCTCAATGGTTATATCAGCAGGCCATTTCTCTTTCAGCCATGGGGCCAACTGTTTGGTTTCGTTTACATATTTGATATAGTCCTCAAAGCCGGCCAGAATGGCCGCCGAATCCTCGGCATAGGGGCCGGTCAACGACATAGTGCCGCCGATATAGACGGTTTTTCCTGCCGCACCGGCATCCGGAGAAAACACCAATAGGCTTAAAACTGCAATCATAATGAATGCCAACGACATTGAACCGATTTTAACTTTAATCATCTGCTCCTCCTTAAATAATAATGATAGTTCGTTAAAAGTCATCAAATCCCGTTTTCGTCATTCCGGGCTTGACCCGGAATCCAGAAATCTCAAATACTTCTGGACCCCGGTTTCGCCGGGGTGACGGCTTTAGAGACTTTTTCCCCTCTAACGGTTTTTCATACTTTCCCTCAATCACCCCCCCTTTCAGTCCTCTTCATGGGCAAAAGGCCATAGCCGGAAATAGGCCTTGATCATCATCCATCGATGCTCGAGTCCCCTTGGTTCAAATATCAAAAAGAGAATGATAACCAAACCCCGGGCAATGAGGGCCAGGGAGGCGGCCGCTTGGGCAGCCACCGCGGCCGACAGGACAGGGCCTGCAATAGTGACCAACTCATCGAGCAGCTTGAGAGCGATAGCACCCATGATAGCCCCCGGGATACTGCCCATCCCTCCAACGATGAGCATGCCCAGATACCATACCGAATCCATAAAGGGAAACAATTCCGGAGAGGCGAAGGCAAAGTAATGAACCAACAGCGATCCGGCTACACCGGCGTATAGGCAACCGATAAAAAAGGCCTGCAATTTATAACTCCAGAGGCTGATGCCCATAACCTCGGCGGCCAGTTCGTTGTCCCGGATGGCCACAAAAGCCCTGCCCGCTCTGGTTCTGGAAATATTTATGGCCAGGCCGGTGGCCAGAACAGCGATGATCATGACCAGATAGAAATAACTGGCTTTAGACTTAAATACAAAACCAGCCAATCCCGGTCTGGAGACGGCCAATCCGTCGCTCCCGCCGGTAAGCGTGCGCAACTGGAGGATGACCCAGATAATGATAAAGTGGGCGGCAATAGTGGCCATGATCAGATAGAAACCTTTAATCCTTAACGACGGCAGGCCGAAAATCAATCCGGCGATTCCGGCCGCCAGGGCGGCACTGGGAAGGGCCGCCCAGAAGGGCCATCCCAGTTTCGCGGTCAAGATGGCCGAAGTATAGGCCCCGACAGCCATAAAGCCGGCATGACCTATGGAAATTTGACCGCAGTAGCCGGTCAGGATATTGAGTCCATGGACGCTGATCACAGAAATGCCGATCATGGTTATGATGGTCAATAGCCGGTCACTGAGAAATAATGGACCCAAAGCTATGAAGAGTGCGAGAACCAAGAACCAGGCCCACTGCATCTTGGACCGAAAGATGGCCATATCCTGGCTGTAATTTTCCCGAAAGGTCCCGGCTACTGAACCCATTTTTCAGATCCTTTCTATCTTGACCAAACCGAATAGTCCGTAGGGTCTGAAGATCAGTACAACGATGATGACGATGAAGGGAAAGACATGGGCCAGCCCGCCTCCGGCCGGCAACAAGGGGTCCAGGTACCCGGCAGCGACATTTTCCAATACACCCAGTATCATTCCGGCGATAATCGCCCCTCCGATGGAGTTCACTCCACCCAGCAGAACGACGGCAAAGGCTTTCGGCCCGATACTGGTCATTTCCACCATCACACCCGATACACTGCCCAAAAGGATGCCGCCGATGACGCCGACCACACAGGCAATAACCCAGGAAAGAGCATAGACCGTGGTGGCCCGGATCCCCATACTCTGGACCACCTGCAGATCCTCGGCTGTGGCCCGCATGGCCAGCCCCAATTTGGTATAGCGGAAGAAAAGCATGAGTATCACTACCGAAGCAATCGAGACAAAAAGACCAATGGAAGTTTCAGAGGGTATGGATATCTTGCCAACCTTCAAGGGTATGGTTGGAAGCACACCGTGGTACGCTTTATATTCCCCTCCCCAAAACAAGACGGCCAGGCCCTCCAATACCGCCGCCAGGGCGATGGTCATCATTATTACGGCGATGACCGGTTCTCCCACTAAGGGGCGGATAGTCAGGCGTTCAATCAATAACCCCATGAGTACCGCCGATCCAATAGCCAGCAGAAAGCCCGCCCAGACCGGCAGGTTGAGAGTGATCAGATAGGTATATCCCAGGTAGCCTCCGATCATGACAAAGTGACCTTGAGCAATGTTAAAAGCCTCGGAGCATTTAAGGATGATTACAAAACCTATAGCAATCAGCGCATAAATCATGCCCTGAGCAAACCCGGTTACCACTAATTGTAGGAAAAAAGTCATTCGCTCCCCCCTTCAACGGATTGGATGCTGAGGGTGGTCAGGACGGTTCCCGTCCTTCCGTCCGAGAATTTGACCGGGATTTCCATCGGGACCTCGGTGGCTTCCCCATAGATTGAATCGATAAGACTGCGGAATTGAACTTCCAGGTGATGTCTTCTAAGCTTTTTGTTCCTGGTTAGTTCACCTTCATTCGGGTCCAGCTCCTTATAAAGGTTAACATATTTTTTGATGCGACCGGCTGGGGCCAGGGTCCGGTTGACCCGATCGATATCCTGTTTTACCAGTTCGTAAACCTCCGGCTTTTGGGAAAGATCGGCGAAGCTGGTATAGGGCACCCTATTTTGTCCGGCCCACCTTCGAACCGTATCGTAGTTGATGATAATTACCGCTGAAACAAAGGTCTTGTTCGAGCCGGCTAGAACCCAGGCCTCTTTGATAAAGGGGCTGAACTTCAGTCGGCTCTCCAACCGTTGGGGGGCCAATTTCTCCCCGTTTTTTACTTCAACCAGGTTTCCGGTCCGGTCCAGGCCAACCAAATGCCCGTCTTCCCGGAGAAAACCGGTTTCTCCGCTCATGAACCAACCCTCTTGTAGCACTTCGGCAGTCCTTTCCGGGGCCTTATAATAACCGACGAAAGTACCCGGATGGAAATATAACAATTCCCCGGTCTCAGTAATTTTTACTTCCGTCCCTTTGGGCGGCAGCCCGAGCGCCGCCGTAGGGATGTCCGCTTCCCTGGCATCGAGCAGAGGTCCGCCTTCCGTTGTATGGTATAGACTTTTAAGAGGAAGATTCAGGGCCTGAAAGAAATTGAAGGACTCTGGGCTGAGAAAGGATTCGGTACTGTAGCAGATCCGGGCCTTGGAGAGTCCAAGACTCTTTTTAAGAGGTCTGAACAGAACCCAGTCAGCGAACCTATAAAGGATAGTTAAGGGCAGCCCCGGTTTTTTATTCCGGATCCAGCAAGCCATTCTCCGGTAACCGACCGGCATCAGCAAACGGAAACAAAACCTCTGGAGGACATCATTATTGTTAATTCGGGCCTGTACCTCAGAAGCCAGGCTCTCCCATATCCTGCCATCATAGAAGACGATACTCGGGTTGGTTTCGCGAGTATCCCGCTGTTGGGTTTCCGGTGACTCGGCGAAGTTAAGGGTGCAGGCCGAAAGCAGGTGGCAACCGATTCCCAACCATTGCTCCGGCATCCAGGCCGGAGGCAGAAGGGGAATGACATTGTCATCCTCCCGCCAGGGTTCCAGCTGTAATAGGTATTCAGCTCCCCCCTTCATTGTTCTAAAGGTATGGATTGCTGCCTGGGGTTGGTCTCCGCTGGTTCCTGAGGTGAAAACCAGGGCGGCCAGGTCCTCGCTTTGGCCGGTCTCAACCAGGTGCTCGAAGAGCCCCGGGTTTTCAGCCTCATATTTTTGCCCTTTTTTCAGGGTCTGTTTATAGCCTATTAAGAGTGGGTCCTGGTAGTGGGCCAATCCTTTATAATTCCAGTAAATGATCTTTTGAAGGAGAGGGAGCTCGGACTTGATCTCGAGAAACTTATCCACCTGCTCCTGATCTTCCACAATGGCAAAACGGATGTCAGCCTTTTCTGCCAGGGTTTTTATTTCCCGAGGCAGTAAATCCGGGCATCCCCCTACAGCAACCCCATGGATGGCCTGAGCGGCCAGTTCGGCATAATACCACTCCGGGGCATTTTCCCCGACGATCATTACCTTGTCTCCGGGGGAAAACCCGAGCGACATCAAGCCAAGGGCCAGGGCCTTAACATTCAGATAATAGTCTCTCCAGGTATAAGCCTGCCAGATCCCGTAATGCTTCTGACGCATGGCCCGTCGGCGGTCACCATACTTTTCAAAATTGTATTTGAGTATCTTGGGCCAGGTGTCACCCTTGTTTTCTGTCATTTCTCTTTGCCAGGGAAAAGATTATCCGTATACCGTAAACCTTGGACCTTAGACCTTACTATCCCATCCACCTTTTCTTCCGCCGGTAGTGCTTGATATCACGATAGCTCTTTCTTGAACCGACAGCCGACAAACCCAGATAAAACTCCCGGATATCTTCATTGTTCCTAAGCTGATCAGCCGGTCCGCCCAAAACCACCCGACCGTTTTCCATTACATACCCGTAGTCGGCGATACCCAGGGCGGCATTGACGTTTTGTTCCACCAAAAGTATGGTTGTTCTTTGCTCGGCATTGATTCTATGGATGATTTGGTAAATGTCTTCTACCAGTAAGGGGGCCAGACCCAGAGAGGGTTCGTCCAGGAGCATCAGTTTCGGACGGGCCATGAGGGCCCGTCCGATCACCAACATCTGCTGTTCGCCCCCGGAAAGATAACCGCTGGTCCGGTTCCGAAGGTCTTTGATCCTGGGGAAATACTGAAAGACCATTTCCAGGTCCTTTTTTATTCCGCCCCGGTCTTTTCGACAGTAGGCCCCAATCAGCAAATTTTCTTCGACATTCAGGTGTTCAAGAACCCTTCGTCCCTCCATGGCCTGGCTGATGCCCAAGGCGGCGATGGCTTCGGGACCGTAGGGGTCTATCCTTTTCCCGTCAAAAAGTATACTGCCTTCGGTGACCTTTCCCTCCTCTGTCTTTAACATCCCTGAAATGGCCTTAAGGGTCGTCGTCTTTCCGGCCCCATTGGCTCCGAGCAGAGCGGCGATTTTTCCATCCCCCAAATCCAGCGATACGCCCCGCAAGACCTGGATCACGTTCATATAGACCACATCAATATTGTTGACTTGAAGCATGGGGTTATACCAACGCTATTTGATATTTATTATAAATCCATAACCAATCACAAGGATCCAAACCGGAGTAATGGAGTGGTGGAGTAATGGATTTTGCTGACCAACATTCCAACACTCCAACACTCCAATTCTCCATTACTCTATTCAAGAAATTCAGGACGAATTTCTTAAATGACCCTTTGCGAAGAGACTACTTCCCTTTCCCCAAGTAAGCGCTGATCACTTCCGGATTGGAGCTGATTTCCGCCGGGGTGCCTTCGGCTATCTTGCGTCCGAAATTAAGGACCACAATCCGGTCGGCAATGTCCATGACCACTCCCATATCGTGTTCGACCAGGATGATGCAACCGATGCCATCCCTCAGAACCGGGGTGTCCGGATAAGTGTCCCCCTGACCTTCGAAGACATCAAGGATAAACCGGGCGATGTCCTCCTTTTCCTCCAGGTTCATCCCGGCCATAGGTTCATCAAGCAGCAGGACCTTCGGTTCCAGAGCTAAAGCCCTGGCCAGTTCGACCCTTTTTCGCAGGCCGTAAGGCAGCAAACCGACCACTTTTTTTCTTATGGGGGCTATTTCCAGGAAGTCGATAATTTCCTCCGCAGTGCGGCGATGGTTGATTTCTTCCTGAAGCGCCCATCCGAAGTATAATGAACCGGTGATGAAATTTTGCTTCATCAACACGTGCCGGGCGGCCATGATGTTATCCTGGGTGCTTAAGCCGGTGTAGAGTTCGATGTTTTGGAAAGTCCTGGCAATCCCCAGCCCCGCCAGACGGTTCGGGCGCAGGCGGGTGATCTTTCTCCCCTGGTAATAAATTTCACCTTTCTGGGGTTTGTAAAAGCCATTGATGCAGTTAAGGAGGGCGGTCTTGCCGGCGCCGTTGGGTCCGATAATAGCCAAGATCTCTTTGTCCAGGATGTCCAGGTTGATATCCACCAGGGCCCCGACACCACCAAAGCTGAGGGAGAGATTTTCGATCCGCAGTAAAACCGGATTGGTCGCCATCAGGAAAAGACTCCTCATCGGCACCGGATTCGTGCCTACCGATAATGAATGAAGACCGGGACTAAGACCTGCTGTTTGGGAATCAGAAAAATTGTTCAGAAAATTTCTTTTTTTGATTATTATATCAACATTAAAAAGTCAAATCCTATAATGTCAAATCCTTTATCTCTAAGCGCGATCGATTCTTTTCTTTATTCACCCTTCAGGATTTTTGGGCCGTAGACCTGAAGAATTGGTGTGCCGGGATAAATGCCCTGGAAATTTTAAAGAGGGATCATTGAGACTCCAAGTATTTTTTTAATCGGAATCAGGAAAGGGGCCGCCCGGCCGGCCGAATCGTTTGAGGAAGGGAAAGAGATTGCCGGGTTTCCCGGACGGAGAGCGGATCGCTGGAGAAATACTCGGTCGCACCGTGCTGTCTTCCCGGAAACATTCATCGCTATCCTTCTAAAAAGAGGAAGCCCGATCTCTTTCAGGACGTTGGGATTTTAACCACCCAGCGTTATTACCAAATTAAGCTTATGGTCTAATGGTTTATTATTTTAATTAAATTAAATATTAAGTCAAGAAAATTTTTACAGTTGAAAATATTTTTGCTTCCTTTATAATGAAGACCATGTCCAATTTTACCCCCATCCGGCAAGTCCGTGTTTCCGAAGAAGTTACCGAACAACTCAAGCGCTCTATTTTGCAGGGACATTTTAAACCGGGGGACCGTCTTCCTCCGGAACGGGAATTAGCCGAGCAATTGCAAGTCAGCCGGGTGGCTATTCGCGAAGCCCTTCGGGTCCTTCAAACCGCCGGATTTACCATAACCCGGCCCGGGGCCCTGGGAGGAACCTTTGTTACTAATTTATCTTTTCAACATTTATCCGATGCCTATTTAGACCTTTTTCTGGCGGAAAAGATATCCGTCCCGGAATTGAATCAGGTCAGACTGGTGATCGAGCCCGAGATGACCCGGATGGCGGCGACCCGAGTTACCGCCGCCTATGCCAAAAAGCTCAAAGAGGCTCTGGACGCCGAAGAGCAACCCTCCGCTTCCCTGGAGGAAGATCGGGAAAGAAAAACAGCCGTCCATTTTATCCTGGCCGAAATGTGCGGCAACCGGTTATTTGAAGCCCTTATCCTTTCCCTTTTAGGTTTAACCTGGAGGGTCATAAAGGCGGTCGATCCTGATTATCACGTCATGCACCCGGCCGGGATGCATCGGCCTATCGTGGAAGCGGTCTTGGCGGGAAATCCGAAAAAGGCGGCTTTGGCTATGCAAAAGCATGCCCTTGAATTCGGGCAGATTCTTTCCAAAATGGAAAAATCATTTCGCAGGCGAAAACCCCCTTCTCCATTTACATAATTTCCCGGGTTCTATAGCCCTTTGTTTTCCTCGGGACGACGGCCCATCCTTCCGAATTGTTCGTTATTGATGGTCTCATAATAATCTTGACATGAAAAAGATGAGTTTGCCTAGCAGAGGAGCGAGGGGGTCTTTTTCTTGGGGGTTGTCCACCCCGAACCTGGAAGCTTCTTTGCCGGGCAAATTATTTAACTAAATCCAGAGCAGGCCTTCACCTGCGCTCGAAATGGGCCGGTCGGCTTTGCCGACCCAAAAGGAGGTTTCCTTATTAGGAAGCCGGGGGTGTATGCCCTGCCTCGAATCAATCTTTGCTGGACTGGCCGGGATTGGGCGACAAGTTACCTTTTGGACAATCCCCAAGAAAAAGACCCCCTCGCTCCTCTAATGTTGTTATTCTATTGAGACTCTTAATAAGTTTTCGTTTTAGGATCTTCCCGGTAGGACTTTTGGGCAGTTCCTTTACCGGAATAAATGCCTTGGGGATTTTGAAGGCCGACAACCGGGACTTCATAAAGCCCTTCAATTCTTCAGCCGATACAGAAAACCCCGGTTTGGGGACGATAAAGGCGGTCACCCTTTCCCCCCACTCCCGGTCGGGCAGACCCACCACCTCTACCCCGAAGATCGGCTGCCCCACGGATCCGACCTTATGGCGGTGATAATGATTATAAGTGATAGGCATGCCTTCGGTCATCCCGTAAGATTCGGATATTTTAATCCCGGTCCGGTCTATCCATTGTTTGACCACTTCCCCGGCCAGGCTGGCAGCAGCTGAAAAGCAATACCTCAGACGTCCCAGCCTTTTTTCCAGATCCCCGAGGGCTAAGAGGCGGATATAAACCGTGGGAACCGCGTAGAGCTTGGATACCCGGCCGGCCTCCAGGGCCTCCATAACTTGATCGATATCGAAGGCCGGCAGCAGCTCAAGACAACCGGCGCTAAAGATGGTGGCATTCATGATATGGATCTGACCGAAGACATGGTTGAAGGGCATAAAACACAGGGCCCGGTCGGTTTCTGTCGATCTTTCGAAATGGGCCACGCTGTAACTGGAAATACTGATGCCCTCATGGGTCAGCATGACCCCCTTCGGAGTCCCGGTGGTCCCGCCGGTATAGAGGATGGCGGCTGTATCCCAGGGGTCCCGCTCCACGGCTTTAAACGATACGGATCCCCGGGCCATCAGGGCAGGAAAGTCCAGATCTCCCCCGCTGCAGATTATTTTTTCAATCCCTGCGGTCTGCTTTAGCCCTTCGGCTTCCTGGAATTTAGACGGGGCGATGTAAAGAAAACGGGGTCTGGCATGATGGATCAGGGTGGCCAGTTCTTCGCCGGTCAACATTCCGGAAAGGGTGACGGCGACGGCTCCGGCCTTGAGCAGGCCAAAATAGAAAATGATCCAGTCTGTTGAATTCGGGGTGCAAAGTCCGATGTGATCACCAGGTCTAACCCCCAGCTTAATCAAAGCGGTGGCCACCCGGTTGGCCGAATCGTTGAGCCGGGCGTAGGTCGTTTCCACCCCGCCCTGGTAAACCGCGGGACGATCCGGAAAGAAGAAGGCCGATTGTTCCAGATGATGGGCAAGATTCATGTTCGTCCTCTTTTCAACTTGTTTTCAAATAGGACTCTCTGATTTGAATTCCATTGGGGGTAGAGCAGGTCCAGCTTGGCTTCGGCCGTTTCCAGGGAAAGACCTCCGGACGAACCGAGGATCAGCCCTCCATTTTTAAACTCTTTTTCCGCCCGGCGAATTTCCTGAGCAATCCGATCTTCATTACAGGCCAAAAGGTCTATAGGACCCATGAAGGCCATTTTTCGGCCGAATTTATTATTCAAGTCAAAGAGATTCAGCCCGGCCTGGGTATCGACCGGGTGGAGGCAGTCATATCCGGCTTCAATCAAGTTCGGTATGATTTCGCTGATATTGCCGTCGGAATGAAAAAAAGCATAGAGACCTCTTCCTTTAATGATCCGGGCCATCTGTTGGTAGGTCGGCCAGACCAATTCCAGGAAATCCCTTAAGGAGAAAAGGAGCCCCTTATTTCCGGCAATGTCGTCCAATACGGCGATAGCTCTGAAACCGTTGTTTTGTGCCTCTTGGGTCTTTTTTTCCACCACTTTCAGAAGAGAACCCTCCCAGTCCGGGAAGAGGGTCTGGTTTTTTTTCATGGACAAGAAAACATCAAAAAAACCATGGGCTTCGATCAATCCGGCGACCGGTCCGGGAAGGCATCCGACCAGGAAATAGTCTTCAAGTCTCTTATATTGTCTGTCCCTTAAGAGCAATTGGGACCATGGGGGGGAGAGATCAACTCCTATCAAAGAAAGGCCTAAAGATTCAGCAGCGGCCCGTAGCTGAAGGATATATTCACCTTTGAATTTTCCAAAAAAGTGATCCAGGAAACTTTTATTGATGAAAAGTTCTCCTTTGGGTATAAGGTCCACCGGCTGGTGGTTGAGGACCTTGGACACGGTATCAATGGGATGAGACACTTCTGATTTTTCGATAATAGCCCTGCTCCTCGGCGGAGGCACTAAAAAAAAGAAATTTATTATAAGTCTCTTTTACTCCGCAATCCGAAACTAACAGTGTGCGGAAAAACTTATTTATTACAGTTTGCTCAAAAAGGCCTAGATACAAGGCGCCCGAAATCCCAAGGAATGAGGCGTACATAGACGTACGCCGCAATGACGAGGGGTAAGGGCAACGCAGTAGATGGGCCTTTTTCAGCAAACTGTTAATAGTTTCCGTACTCCCTGGTCACCTCAAACATGGCCTTCACATTCTCCACCCTGGCGTCATCCAGACCGGTCGAAGAATCCATAATATAGCCTCCGCCTCTTCCGACTATGTCTATCAGCTTTCGGCAGTAATTCTTCACTTCTTCCGGCCTGCCGGTAGCCAGGAGGGAAAGAGGAACATTGCCTCTAAGGCAGATAGTTTTGCCGAGAATCTCTTTAGCCTTGAAAATGTCGGTGGCCTCGAAGGCATAGCAGGCCTTTCCCGGAGGAAGATCTTTGATAATTTCCAGTCTGGAGGTGCAGTCCCCTTCCCATAAGGGACAGGGGGTCAATCCTTCCTGGATCAGGGCCATCATCAGTTCATGGAGGGTGGGCCAGAAAAATTTCTTGAACTGGTCCATGGACATAAAACCATCCAGTCCCTTATGAATCGGGATAAAAATCCTGGGAACACCGGAAGCCCTGGCCGCGTTGACTCCCATCTCGATCATAAAAGGCAGTAATTTCTCGCAGGCTTGAATGACCTTCTCCGGCCGGCGGTACATGTCCAGCATCAGCCCCTTGGTCCCCCGAAAAAAATCACCCAGGGTGTCAAAAGGGGCCTGGGTCAACCCGCCGACTTGAAGCGGGAAACCTTTGGCCCGGGCCTCCTGGACGAATCGGCGGGAGTAGGATTGGATTTGAGCGGATTGTTCCCCGGCCTTCTTCAGCACCTCCAGGGCTTCGATCAGTTCAGGAGAGCCGAAAGGGGCAAAGCCATGCGGAGTCCCCATATAATAGGTAATGAAACTGTGGAGGGGGGCGAGTTTCTCAAACCCCTTTAAGGCGCCATAAATTCGCGGCCAAAATCTCCGGATCATAAAATCAGTCGGATCCAGCAGGAAATGATCGTATTCATCCGCCTTCATATACTCCCCTTCGACAAACTGATAGGTCAGATGAGGGGCAATGCCGTGACCGGGCCATTTCAACGGTTTGAAATCAAGAGTTTCCAGAAGAGGACCTAAAAACCTGAGGGGATAAGGATTATGGGCCATATCCATGGGGAAATCGGCCAGGGCCCTCCATTCGGCCTCCCATAATTTCTCCGGGTCATACATGACTTCTTCAACGGTAAAGCCGGAATATTTGGCCGGGAAAAAACTAAAGAAAAGCAATATGGGAACCCGGTCGGGGGTCTGAAGGGCGATGGCCTCGGCGACCCGCTTATCCCTCTCCTGATACAGTTCTTCCGCAGTTTGGTTCATAATCACACCCCTATCCACTGGCGGCATAAATTAACGGCCGCCACCGCGTCTTTGCCATAAGCGTCCGCCCGGGCGTATCTTCTTACTTCTTCATCCATTTGACCGCCGCCGATCATGATCTTAAGAGAATCCCTTAAGCCCGCCTCTTCCAGGGCCTCCACCGTCTTCTTCATCGAGTCAAAAGCGAGGGTGAGAAACCCGCTCAAACCGACGACCTGGGGGTTAAATTCCCGTGCTTTTTCGATGAATACCGAAATCGGCACATCGATTCCCAGATCCAGGACGTCAAACCCGCTGACCTCCAGCATAAAAGTAACGATATCCTTCCCGATATCGTGGATGTCCCCGGCCACGGTCCCGATCATGACCTTGCCTTTCTTCCGGTCGGCCTGTCCGGCTTCCAGAAGGGGTTTGACGATAGCCGAGAGGCCTTTTAAAATTTCACCGGCCATCAGGAGATCGGGGATAAAGTACTCCCCTGTTTCAAAGCGCTTTCCCACCAGCTCCATAGCCGAACGGGCATCATCGAGGATATCCAGGGGGTTGGTTTCTCCTTGAATCAATTCCCGGACCAGGGCCAGGGCTTCTTCTTCTTTCAGATCGGCCATCAGATTAACCAAATTTTGATTCATGAAACCCTCCTTGAACAAATAAAGAAATTATATCAGGCTACGAGGGATTCGTCGAGCGTGAAAATTGGAATTGAAAAGAGGAACTTTTCTTATAAAAAAACTTGACAAAAGGAAACAATCATTTAGTATTGTCGTCAGTCGACAGTCTACAAAAATGGAATTTTTCTTCTTACAAAAGAAAAGATGAAGATTCGGGTACATGGATTCACTTACCTGTCAAATTTAATTCTCATTAAAATTCTCCAATGACCTTGGATTGAAGGAACCGAAGAAGGAGCGTTCGTTTTGGAAACTTATGTTGCTGATCTGCTCTGTGTGGGAGCTGGCTTGGCCGGTGAACGGGTCGCGGTGGAAGCGGCTTCGCAGGGGTTCAAATGTCTTTGTCTTAGTATGGTCCCCCCGAGACAGTCCCACTCCTCCGCCGCCCAGGGGGGAATGCAAGCGGCCCTGGGAAACTGCATCATGGCTGAAGGAGATTGCCCGGAGATTCATTTCATCGACACGGTTAGAGGATCCGATTGGGGATGCGATCAGGAGGTGACCCGTCTTTATGTAGAGCAGGCCCCCATTGCCGTTCGGGAGATGGCTTTTTGGGGGGTCCCCTGGAATCGGGTCGAAGCCGGTCGGAGTACTTACTATAAGGAAGGAAAAGTTTTTGAGAAAATTGAACCGGAAGAAAAAGAGGGCCTGATTACCGGTCGAGAATTCGGAGGGATTTCCAAATGGCGGGGGTGTTATACATCGGACGGAACCGGACACACTCTCTTGTATTCCATGGATAATGCCTGCCTTCAACACCAAGTTTTAATTCATGATCGAGTCGAAGCCATAGCCTTGATTCATGACGGACTAACCTGTTTTGGTATTATTGCCCGATGCTTAAAAACCGCTCGTCTTCGAATCTATCTGGCCAAAGCCACGGTCATTGCCTCCGGCGGATATGGCCGTCTTTACCGGGAAACAACCAATGCCGTCATTAACGAAGGCCAGGGGGCCCTCATAGCCCTGGATACCGGAATCGTTCCCTTAGGGAATATGGAAGCCGTACAGTTCCATCCGACAGGGATTGTCCCTCCAAACATTCTGGTCACCGAAGGCTGTCGCGGAGAAGGTGGGACTTTAAAAGACGGTCATGAAGATCGTTTTATGCCGGTGTATGAACCGATCAAGCAGGAATTGGCCTCCCGGGATGTCGTTTCCCGATGGATGACCCATCATATTCGTTTGGGTTTTGGAGTAAAAAGCCCTTATGGAGATCACTTGTGGCTGGATATTCGCCACTTGGGTCGTGATCATATTAACTCCCATCTTCGGGAGGTGGAGGAAATATGTAAAAAATTTTTAGGCCTCGACCCGGCCGAAAAGATGATCCCCGTTCGACCGGCCCAGCATTACAGTATGGGAGGGATTCGGGTGAATAAATCCGGTGAAGCCTATGGACTCAAAGGTCTATTCGCTGCCGGAGAAGCGGCTTGCTGGGATCTGCATGGATTTAATCGATTGGCCGGAAATTCACTGGGGGAGACTATTGTCAGCGGCCGTATTGTGGGGAAAAAGGCGGTTGAATTCCTTCAGGGGTATGACATTCCCTTAAAAAACCAATTGGGAAAGGTTGCCGTTAGGAAAGAGCAAGAACGTATTCAAAAAATTTTAACCGGGAGAAATCATGGGGAAAGGGTGTTTGCCTTGCGAAGGATTCTTCAGGATGAAATGATGGATCGGGTCTCGATTTTCCGAAACGGAAGAGATCTCCAACAGGCGGTTCATACCTTGCAAGAACTGTATGAACGAAGTGATCGTATTGCTATTTCTTCAACTAACCCATGGGGAAATCAGGAATTTAATTTGGCTATTCGTTTTAAAGGGATGGTCCGGCTGGCTTTGTGCGTGGCCTATGGGGCCTTGATGCGAACAGAAAGTCGAGGTTGTCATGCCCGGGAGGATTATCCGGAAAGGAACGATAGGGATTGGTTAAAAAGAACATTAGCCACCTGGGAAGAGGGCCGAGATCTCCCGACCTTGAATTATGAACCGTTCTCGCGGGTCTGGGAATTGCCTCCGGGTGAACGGGGATATGGGTCGACCAATATTATCTATTCGAAAGATCCCCAGGTTTGTAGAATAAAAAATGAATCTCGGCTCGATCACGAGGAATAAATTTATGGGAAGAAATCTGATTTTTCATATTTTTCGCTATCAACCGAAAAATCCTGAGTCTCAACCACACCTGGAAGCCTTCCACCTGGAAGAAACGGATGGGATGACTCTTTTTATTGTGCTGAATCGGATTTTGGAAGAGCAGGACTCCACCTTGCAATTTGACTTTTGCTGCCGGGCCGGAATGTGCGGATCCTGTGCCGTTCTAATCAATGGACATCCGGATTTGGCCTGCCATACAAAAACGTCTGACTTACCAGAGGAAATCACCTTGATGCCTTTGCCGGTCTTCGATCTTGTGGGTGATTTATCCGTAGATAAGGGAGGATGGTTTCGAAAGATGAATAAACGGATTGAATCCTGGATTCATACCGATAAAACTTTTGATCCCAACGCTCCGGAAGAAAGAATGGAAAACAGAAAAGCGGTTGAAATTTATGAGTTGGAAAGATGCATCGAATGCGGATGTTGTGTGGCAGCTTGTGGGAATTCTGATAGCAGGCCTGACTTTTTGGGTCCCGTGGCTTTGAACCGGATGGCCCGGTTTCTGATCGATCCAAGAGATCATCGCCGAGAGCAGGATTTTTTTGATGTGGTGGAAACCGGAAAGGGGGTTTTCGGCTGTCTGGAAGGGGTGGATCTTGACTATGTCTGCCCTAAAAAGCTGCCACTCAAGGATCAAGTGGGAATGATGATTCGGAAAAAGGGGGGGAAGGTTGGCTGTGGTCCGGCGATTTGGAAATAGGAGACCGAAATGACTGATCGTTTAAGAAGAACCATGCTGTTTGTTCCCGGTGGTAATGAAAAGATATTCAATAAGGCTTTAGGTCTTGGGGTCGATGGTCTGATTCTTGATTTGGAAGATTCGGTTGCCCTGGAAAGGAAGGATTCAGCCAGAGAGGTCGTTTCCGAGATTGTCAAAGGTGTTGATTTCGGGACCAAAGAGAAAGTGGTCCGGATCAACGCCCTTTCGACTGATTTCGGACATGAGGATATGAAAAAGGTTATCCCGGGAAGACCGGATACCCTTCTGATCCCCAAGGTTGAAAGGGCCGAGGAAATCATAGACTGTGATCAGTTCATTTCCGAAGTGGAAAAGAGGGCGGACCTTCCTATCGGCGGAATCGGGTTGATCGCCTTGATTGAATCTCCTTTGGCCATCTTCAATATCGAAAATATTGCACTAGCCACTCCCCGGATGAATGGTTTGTTGTTCGGGGCGGCAGATTTTACTCGAGAAACGGGAGGGAAGATCACCGGCAACCGGCAAGAACTATTTTATCCCTTGATGCGTATTCTCCTGGCCGCCCGTATAGCAGGTATTGACGCTCTGGATACACCCTATTTTGATCTTAATGATCCGGAGGGTTTGAAACGACACGCCGAACAGGCCAAAAATATGGGATATGATGGAAAGGCCTTGATTCACCCATCCCAGGTAGAAATTGTCAATGACATTTTTACCCCCACTCTTGAAGAAATACAATTTGCCCGGAAGGTGATCGCGGCCTTCCAGTCGGCTCGAGAGGCGGGAAAAGGGGTTGTTCAATTGGACGGGAAAGTGATCGAAAACGTTCATGTGGCTGTGGCTGAAAAAATGTTAAAAATTGCCGCCCGCGCGGGCTTGGAAGCAGAAGGAAGGTAACAGGTTAGACTCGTGAAAGTTTTTACGGACAGGATTAACAGGATTTACATTTTTTTATTCAAACTCCAGTGATCCCGAGCAACCTTGTTCCCTTTCCAACGGAAAGAGGTATCTTTCTCCGCAGGATGATTTGGTTTATGCCTTTCTTCCCCATGCTTGTCTGCTTTTTTGCAGACAAGTCGAAAGGCACAAAAATCCAGGTAATCCAGTAAATCCTGTCAAATAAAGTATTGGATTTTCAAAAAAACTAAACAGATACGAATGAAAAAGATATTTAAAATTATAAATTGAAAATTAGAGATAGGTTGACAGAATCGAGTCTTAGAATCTAACAATTGAAGCCAGGGAGGAACCATGTTCAAAAACCGGTTTACGGAAATATTGGGAGTTCGCCATCCAATTCAATGCGGGACGATGATGTTTATCAGCAGTGCGGAATTTGTAGCGGCTTGTGCCAATGCCGGGATTTTTTCTTGTCTGGCCTCAGCCATGTTTCCGGGGGAAAAAAAACTGTCTGACGAAATTAAAAAAATCAGAAAGTTAACGGACAAACCCTTTGGGGTCAATATCTCCCTCTTCCCCGGTCTCCTTCCTATGCCGGTGGAGATCTGTCTGGAGATCCTGGCCGGAGAGGGGGTTGGGATTTTAGAAACGGCCGGGAACAACCCGGCCCCTCATAGACAGCTCATCAAAGATTATAAATTTTTACATGTCCATAAATGCGCCCGTCTCCGGGATGCCCTGAAGGCCGAAGCCTTGGGGGTTGACCTGGTGGCTTTGGTGGGCACGGAATGCGGGGGGCATCCCAGCATGGAGGACGTGACCAGTCTGGTTTTGGTGCCGGAGGCCTCATCGCGGTTGAAGATCCCCCTGATTGCCGGGGGCGGGTTTTGTGACGGGAAAACCCTGGTCGCCGGATTGGCCCTGGGCGCAGAAGGAATTTTAATGGGGACCCGATTTCTCAACACCGTCGAAGCCCCGATTCATCCGGCCCATAAGGAAAAATTTGTTCAGGCTCAAGAAACGGATACGGTCGTTATTCAGAGATCGATCGGCAGCGCCACTCGGGTCTTAAAAAATCCCTGGGCTGAAAAAATTCTGGAAATGGAAAAGAAAGGCGCCACCCTGGAAGAACTCCTCCCCTTTATCGGGGGCCGAAAGGCCGCACCGGCCTGGGTTGATGGCAATGAAGAGGCGGTTTTCGCCTGCGGCCAGGTGGTGGGGAGAACGAAAGAGACTTTATCGATTAAGGAACTGGTGGACAACATTATGACCGAGGCCGAGGAGGTCAGGAAAAGGATCCAGACTCTTTGAATGGGCGTTACCCAGGGTCCTGGCCTTCGGCCGCCGCAAGATGGGGCACTTGGAAACCTCTGATTTGGTCGGCCTGGAGGTCCAGCTGATGGCCTATACCAATGTCTATGAAGATGAGAAAGATGCCCGTTTTTATCCCCCGTCGATATTGAAAAGGAAGGTACTGGCCGGCCATTGGGGACGAAAAACCGGAAAGGGCTGGTATGAATACAATCCGGATGGGAGCCGAAAAAAAAGCTTGACAAGTAAATTGGAATAATATATTTCGTGTATACAGTCGACAGTCTACAAAATCAATAAAATATCTTAACCTCCTCAAGAATCAAAGGAGGAGAATTCATCCCTCAATATTCGGTTCCTTGATTGGAACAAATCACCGAATTTTTTAACCCAGGCTATTATAGACGGCTTGTTTGAAAGCGAAGAATGCTTGGTATCGAAAATTATCTTCAGCGACGATTTGGGATTAGCCGATCCCTTTTTTCGTGAACTCCTCCGTCGGCAAAAAGTCTGCCGAAACGACGGTAAAAGATATGGTCAAGACCAACAAAACGGTGTCATTGCGCATCAGGCTTCTGCAGGGTGCTTCGTCTTCACCGCTTTGACGAAAGCCCTGCGCACAGAAAAATCGGCCCGAGTGTCGGGCCGTCCCTGACAACACAAAGCCCGGCCAGGCCGGCCTACAAAGGAGGAAACAGATGAAGAAAGCCATGATAGGAATGAGCATGATTGTTTTATGGTGCGCCTCGTTGTTCGTTGTCCCTTTTCTCGCTTATGGGGACGAGGTTAACATCGGGGTTATCATGCCCCTGACGGGGAAGGTCGCCGCCGTCGGTATCGACACCCTTCACGGGGCCCAGATCGCCGCCAAGGAAATCAACGACGAAGGCGGCCTCAACGTGGGCGGAAAGAATTACATGATAACGATCCGGCAGTATGACGACGAAGCTTCGGCCGCCAAAGCCGTCGCCGGCATGCAGCTGTTGAAAGACCGGTACAACGTCCGGGTAGTCATCCAGGGGCTGAGCGGCCCCACTATGGCCTGCCTGGAGAAAAACGAGCGGTTGGGTGTTCTCATCATCGGCTTCTTCAAAGCACCCGAAGCCACCACGCGGGGCAACAAACTGGTCCTGCGCCATCAGCAGACGGCGGACGACGATGCCCGGGACTGTGCCCGCGCGGCGGTAAAAATCCTCAAGGCCAAGACCTATGCCCTGATTTCCGACACCAGTGATTGGGGGAAGGCCTCGGCTGAAGGGTACGAGGATGTTTTCGAGAAACTGGGGGTCAAGAAGGTGGCCAGCGAGTGGTTCGACGAGCGGACTCAGACCGATTTCCGGGGGCAGTTGACCAAGATCAAAGCCGCCAAGCCGGACGTCATCATGCTCACAGGGCACGATGAATCGTCGGCCGGCGTCATCACCCAGGCCCACGAGCTGGGGATCAAAACGCCCTTCGTAGTCACGACGGGCTTCGGGGTCACGGGGGAGAAGCTGACCGGTCCGAAGTTGATCGAAGGATACTTGAGGCGCATTGAATTTACCAGCAAGACGCCCTGGCCGCCCGCGAACGCCCGTTACCGGACCCAGCTATACCCGGCCATGGGATTCAAGGAACCGGCCGCCGGTTATGGCCTGAGCTCTTACGCCAGCGTCCACATCATCGCCCGGGCCATGCAGAAGGCCGGCACGATCACGGATGCTCTCAAGATCCGGCAGGCTGTGCCCTCGGTGGTTCCCCTCCCGGAGAAATACAACACGACCGGTGTCACCGGTTTCCTGGAAAACGGAACGGGGATCATTACGGGAGAGATGGGGGTTTACCGGGACGGTAAATTGGTCCCCATGAAATAAGCTCCGGAGGCGGTGGAACTTTTGTTTCACCGCCTCCGGAGAAATAATGGCAGGGCAAGACCTTGGCCTTACCCCAAGAGGATGGCCAACGGTCGTTACAAATTCTGACTCCATCTCGTCGAGGCTGATTCAAAGAGGAAGCATGAGAAATAGAGATTCCCATAACCTGACATAAGATCCTCCTTACCCGGCTCGGATCAGGAGAATCCCCGAGCGAGGTGTTTTTCGATGGCCGAATTTCTGCAATATACCGTTAATGGTTTGATCGCCGGCAGTTCTTATGGCCTGCTCGCCTTGGCGATGACCTTGATCTACGGAATTCTGGCGGTTCCCAATTTCGCACTTGGCGGCATTTATGCCCTGGGGGCGTTCATTGCCTTCTATGTCGTCCAGTGGCTGGGTCCGGGCTATTATCTTTCCAGTCTCGTCCCGGCCGCCCTGATCGGCATGATCATCGCGATAGTGACGGAGAGAATCGTCTTCCGCCCTCTCCACAACGCCCCGCATGCAGCGGGGTTTATCGCCGCCCTGGGGTTGTATTCCATCCTGGAAGGAGGATGGGCCGTCCTGTTCAACCCGACCTGGAAGAAAGTCGCCTCCCCGTACAATGACATTTTTATCCAGCTTGGTCAGGTCTCCCTAACGCTTCAGCGGCTCCTTATCTTTGTGATCAGCCTGCTGTTCGCCCTGGGAACCTATGTTCTGGTCTATCGGACCCTGACGGGAAAGAAGATTCGCGCGGCTTCCGAAAACAGTGACGTTGCGCAGTTGCTCGGGATATCCCCGTACAGCACGACGACGATGACGTTCATGGTCGGCTGTGTCCTGGTAGGCATCGCGGGCGTGCTCGATGCGCCGACCGCCCTGGTGGGCGCGAGCATGGGGATGACGCCGATCACCAAGGCCTTCATCGTGGTGGCCCTCGGAGGTCTGGGAAGCGTTCCAGGCGCCATCGTCGGGGGGATTATCCTGGGATTGGGAGAGAATTACGGCGCCGCCTATATCAGTTCCATGTACAAGGATCTTTTTTCTTACGGGCTTTTCGTCGTGGTTCTCCTCTTGTTGCCCCATGGATTGTACCGCCGTTAACAAGAAGGAATAGGGTTAATATATGCGATCGAAATCTGTTGGCACCCTTCTTTTCGGACTGTTGGTTCTCCTGCTTCCTTTTCTGCTCCCGTCCGATTACTGGATTTACATGTTCACCATGGTCGGTATTTACATGATCCTGGTCGGCAGTCTCGATCTGGTCTATGGACACACGGGCCTGGTTTCCCTGGCCCATGCCGCTTTTTTCGGCATCGGCGCTTACAGCTCCTCCATCCTGCAGGTCAAGTTGGGTGTCCCTCTCATACCGGCCCTCATCGCGGGCACGCTCATGACGGCCTGCATTGCCGCTGTCATCGGCTGGCCGATGCTGCGCATCCGGGGGCCCTATTTCGTCCTGGGAACGCTGGCCATTGGGATAGCCGTCTCGATCATTATCCACAACTGGGACAGACTGACCGGGGGGGTCAGCCTGTCAGGCATTCCCATGCTCCCGGTAGTGACTGTGTTGGGGTTGACGATCGATTTTGCCTCGAAAAAGGTTTTCTACTACGTGATCCTCGTCGCCCTCGTCCTGACCCAGTTCCTGATTCGCCGTCTGGTCAATTCCCGCACCGGCCGGGCCTTCGCCTCGATACGGGAAAATGAAGACCTGGCGGAGGCGCTCGGCATAAACGTCTCGCGTTATAAGCTCATGTCCTTCGTCACGGCAAGCACCATCGCGGCCTTCGCCGGTGGGCTTTACGCCAACTACATGGGGGCGATCGAACCGGAAATCGCCGGGGCGCATATGTCCTTCAACCTCCTGGTCATGATCGTCGTCGGCGGAACGAGAACGATCGCGGGAACGATTATTGGGCCCCTGCTACTCTGGTTTGTTCCGGAGTTTCTCGAAGCAGCCCAAACCTATCGCCCCCTCTTCTTCGGCCTGATCCTGATTGTCGTCATCATTTTAATGCCCACAGGAATTGCCGGCAAGTTAAGAGAACTTCACCCGAGGATGGCCAAATGGATTCCATGACATCACCTCATGTCCCTCTATTGAGTACGAAAAAGCTGTCCGTCCAATTCGGAGCCCTTAAGGCCGTCTACGAAATCGATTTCTCTGTTTTTCCCGAAGAGATCTTCGGCCTCATCGGACCCAATGGCGCGGGTAAAACGACCGTTTTCAACGCCATCACCAATACGGTCCCCTTGAGCGGGGGCCATGTTCATTTCGACGACAAGAATCTTGGCGGTTTGAAACCCTATCAGATCGCCTTGCTGGGGGTTGTGAGAATCTTTCAATCGGCCACCATTTTCCCGAAAGTACCTGTTCTGGTTCATGTCATGAACGGTCTGAACTGCCGGACGAGATCGACGATGTGGGGCGCCTTCCTGCGTACCCCCTTTTCCCGTAGAGAGGAAGTCGCCGCCCGGAAACGGGCGCAGGAATTGATCAAATTTGCCGACCTGGGCGGCCTCGAAGAATCCCCGGCGGAGAGTCTGACCTGGGCGCAGCAGAAAAGGCTTATGCTGGCCACCGCCCTGGCCGCCGAACCGCGGCTGATTCTACTGGATGAGCCGTTTGCCGGTATGAACACCGACGAAATTACCGAGATGATCGGGCTGATTCGGAGTATTCGCAACAATGGCATGACCGTTTTCGTCATCGATCACAACATGAAGGTCATGCAGCAGATATGCGATCGCATGATGGTTTTGAACTTCGGACAGAAACTTATGGAGGGGGAACCGGAGGCGATCGCCCGGGATCCGCGCGTGATCGAAGCCTAC
>JACQYK010000111.1:0-2779 GCA_016208255.1 Deltaproteobacteria bacterium
CCCATCTTACGGGGGTGGGTGCGATAGGACCGGGTTCTCGGCGGGGTATCCTCAACTATCTGCAATCCGGTTCGCAGCGCCTCATTAACCACGCGCCGAAAGGGCGCACGGAGTTTTGCCGCCACAGCTTTCGCTTTGTCCAAAACATCGTCGTCTATAGTAAGTGTGGTTCTCATAATGTCATCATAGCATCATTCTCAGTGATGTCAAGTCATAATTAGGTTGAACAAAGGCTAAATATGGATACCTGGGCTGAAATTCTGGCTGTTCCGGCAAATATCTCTTACCCGGATGACCGGGAAAACTGGTTGATGCTGCCGTGGGCTGGGCCATTCGTAATTTTGGTTTCCCAGGCAATCATAAAGTAACCTGCGATATCTTTCTTGACACTATTGTCTTTTTTCAATACCTTTATCCATTAGAAAAACCAAGAAAGGGACCTCCAATGAAAAGACCATTATGGGAACCATCGGCGGAAATGATCGAAAAGGCCAATATGACCCGGTTTATCAGGTTTGTGAACCAAAAATACGGAATGGCCATCAAGAACTACCCGGAGCTCTATAACTGGTCCATTGATCGGATAGCGGAATTCTGGGCGGCCGTGTGGGAGTTCGGAGAGGTCAGGGCTTCCAAAGGTTATGATCGGGTGGTGGACGACCTGACCAAGATGCCCGGGGCCAAATGGTTTGAAGGGGCCAGACTCAATTACGCGGAAAACCTGCTCCGCTATCGGGACCAGCAAACGGCCTTGATATTTAAAGGGGAGGCCCAGGAGTCGAAAAAAATCACCTATCAGGAGTTGTATTCCCAGGTGGCCGCCCTGGCCAAGTCGCTCAAAGGGGCAGGAGTCATCCCGGGTGATCGGGTGGTCGGTTTCATGCCTAATATGATGGAGACCATCATGGCCATGCTGGCCGCCACTTCTCTGGGTGCGGTCTGGTCCTCCTGCTCCCCGGATTTCGGGATCAAAGGGGTCCTGGACCGTTTCGGGCAGATCAAACCTAAGGTGTTGTTTACGGCCGATGGGTACACCTATAACGGGAAGACCTTTGATTCCATCGGTCGCATTTCCGATATCATCAAGGAGCTTCCTTCCATCGAACAGGTCGTGGTTGTTCCATATACACAGGAAAAGCCGGATATCCTTTCCATTCCCAAAGCCGTTCATTACCGGGACTTTCTGGCCCCGGAGACCGATCTTACTATAGACTTTGCCCAGGTGCCGGCCGATCATCCTCTGTACATTATGTACTCCTCGGGCACCACGGGACTGCCCAAATGTATGGTTCAGGGGGTCGCCGGCATCCTGGTGCATCAACTCAAGGAATTGATACTCCATACCGATCTGAAAAGGAAAGACACCATCTTTTATTTCACCACCTGTGGTTGGATGATGTGGAACTGGTTAACCAGTTCTCTGGCCTGCGGGGCTACTTTGGTCTTGTTCGATGGGTCTCCCTTTTTCCCCGATCCCGGAGTTCTGTGGAAACTGGCTCAAGATGAAGGGATCACCGTTTTTGGAACCAGTGCCCGCTATATCACCTCCCTGGAGAAAGAGGCCATTCGACCTGGCCGGAACTTTGACCTGACCCCCTTACGGGCCATTCTCTCTACCGGGTCCCCACTTCCGGTCGAGGGATTCCACTATATTTATCGAGAAATAAAAAAGGACGTTCATTCCGGTCTACGAAGGAGAGCTCCAATGCCGGGGTCTGGGTATGAAAGTGGAGGCCTTTAATGCCCAGGGAAAACCGGTCATCGAAGAATTGGGAGAACTGGTCTGCTCAGCCCCCTTCCCTTCCATGCCCCTCTATTTTTGGGATGATCCGGATCAGGAAAAATATCTGGGTGCCTATTTTAAATCATTTCCCGGAGTCTGGTGCCATGGTGATTTCATCAAAATCACTGAAAACGGCGGGGTGGTCATATACGGCCGCTCCGACGCCACTCTTAATCCGGGAGGGGTGCGAATCGGCACGGCGGACATCTACCGGCAGGTGGAGACCCTGCCGGAGATTGCCGACAGCATCGTCGTCGGACAGGATTGGGAAAATGATGTGCGGATCATTCTTTTTGTCAAGCCGGCAGCGGGAGTACGATTAGACGATCCCTTAATAAACAAGATCAAAAAGACTATCCGGGAAAATACCACTCCCCGTCATGTACCGGCCAAGATCCTTCCGGTGGCCGATATCCCTTATACCATTAACATGAAGAAGGTGGAATTGGCGGTCCGTAATGTGATTCACGGGAAACCGGTTTTAAACAAAGACGCCCTGGCCAATCCCGAAGCCTTGGATTTGTATAAGGATCTTCCGGATCTCAAGAGTTAGAGTTCGAAGTTGGGAGTTCGGAGAAATCCATTTTGATCCAGGGAGACAATAGCCCTGGCGAATCAATTTATTTGTGACATTTCATAGGATATAACAATAAATTAATGACGCCGATGGATATTCCCTCTCGAAAAACCTGCCTGTCTCTGATGGAGCAGCACGGCATGCTCCCCCACATCAAAGAACACAGCCTGCAAGTGGCCCGGATTGCCGTTTGCCTCGGAAAAAATCTGAAGGCTCAATTCCCGGAATTGAATTTGGATTTGGTTGAGGCCGGGGGCTTACTTCATGATATTGCCAAAACCGAATGCCTGAAAACCAGGGGCAACCACGCCCTGGTTGGAGAATCGATGGTCAGGGCCATGGGTTTTGATCCGGTGGCCCGGATCGTAGCCCAGCATGTCCGCCTGGAAGAGCCTTATTTTCATAATGAACGGGTAGAC
>JACQYK010000111.1:2798-24146 GCA_016208255.1 Deltaproteobacteria bacterium
TATGCCGACAAACGAGTCCGGCACGATGAAGTGGTTGATTTAAAAGACCGCTTTGAATATCTGGTGGAAACCTACGGTCGCTCCTCCGAGGCGGTTGAACGTATCGGGGCCTTGTATCAGGACACCTTGAAGGTGGAAAAAATGATTTTTTTGCACCTGTCCTTTCCACCCCAGTCCCTTATAACTCATCTTAGAATGAATTGCTAAGAACTGCAATAGATGGACTCGCAAAAAGTCGCCGAAGATCCGGTTTTGTCATTCCGGTCGATCGGGCCGCTCGATTTCATCGAGCTTTTGAAGAGGCATCCATTCGGATGCCGAATACCGACCTTTATTAAGAGACTTCCGAAGGAAGTCGAGCGAAAGTCGGAATCCAGAAAATTAAATCTGTTATAAAAATTCTGGACCCCGGTTTTCACCGGGGTGACGACCTTTTTGCGAATCCATCTTATGAGACCATTAATAATCCGGGGAATAAACCAAGGGAGGAAAAAGAAAGCCGATGTCCGATTCTGATTATCCTAAAAACATGGAAGATCTTTCCCAACCCGAACTGGTCCAATGGCTCCTGGAAGGATTTCGGCGCACCCTGATCCATTACGGCTGTTGGTTTCGGGAAGTGGAATATCAACTTGGCCTGCAAACGGCCGCCGGAGTCGAAGGGGAAGCGGGAGATCTGGCCTGGTCCATCATTTTAAAAAGGATGGCCGGACTATTCGGTTTCCAGATAGATAACGGCGTCCCTGCCTCCTTAAACAGGATGAGTAAGGAAAAATTGCTGGAAGCCATCGATGGTACGGCCGTCAATTGGCTGGCCAACGATGGGGTCTGGTTTCAAACCGTGGAAAAAGAATTCGGGATGGACGCGGCCAAACGCTGCAACGATACCGGCTGGTCCCGCTTTTCCCCCTACGAAGCCTTCAGGATAAAAAAAATATTGGGCCTGCCTGAATCTCCGGGCTTGGAAGGACTTAAAATCGCCCTCGGTTTCCGTATGTATGCCCGGATCAACCGGCAATCTATCGAGGACATCGATGCCACACGGTTCATTTTTCGCATGAACGACTGCCGGGTCCAATCGGCGCGCAAACGCAAAGGATTGGATGATTATCCCTGTAAATCCGTCGGGATGGTTGAATATCCATTTTTTGCGACTTCCATCGACCGGCGGATAAAGACAGAATGCCTCGGCTGCCCGCCGGATCATCACCCGGAAAGCTGGTATTGCGCCTGGCGTTTTAGTCTCATTGAGTAATCTTTGATTACTATTCTTAGGGTTAGGGATTCCAAGGTCTTGAAACTGGGGTTATGAGTTTAAAGTTCGGAGTTCGGAGTTACGGGCAAAAGGTTTTTACTCACCTTAAGTCAAGTGGAAACAATAAAAAGGAGGATCACATGATGACCACGAATCGTGATTTGATGCAGCAGGCCAGGGAAGCCTTGAAAGGACGTTGGGGTTTGGCCATTGGGGCGACTGTAATTTATTTTATTCTCGCCGGCTTAATTTCAGCTATCCCCAGGGTCGGTTGGATCGGAAGTTTGATCATAGATGGTCCCCTGATTTTGGGTATCACCCTTTTTATTCTGTCCCTTTCCCGGGGGCGGGAAGCAAAGTTAGAACAATTGTTTGAAGGATTCCAGCGTTTCAACCAGGCCATGACCACCTACCTGTTATTGTTGTTATTCATTTTTCTCTGGACCCTCCTATTAGTCATTCCGGGCATTGTCGCTGCTTTTTCCTATTCCATGACCTTTTTCCTGGTGGCTGATAATCCACAACTATCCGGAAGGGAAGCTTTGCGAAGAAGCAAGGCCTTGATGTACGGAAACCGAGGGAAACTGTTTTGCCTTTTCTGGAGGTTTTTCGGTTGGTTTTTATTGGGAATCATTAGCCTTGGAATCGGGTTTCTGTGGATCATACCATACTTGCAGACAACCTTGGCTCGGTTTTATGATGATATAAAGGCGGAGGGCAGCCCTCCGGTTGTGGAAGGGGTTGTTTCCCCTCCGACCCAGCCCTAATCGAGTCACTTATGACCGCATTTTCCAGCCGGGTCAGCTCCAGCCGGTGTCCTGATTATCAATCAAGCCATTTGACCAGGGCGGTCGAGAATTGCTTGACCGCTCTGGAGCCCCTCCCTTTCTCAAGGGGTGCCCGGGTTCTGCTTAAGCCCAATTGCCTTTCCGCCACCCATGGACCGGACCTGCCGGTCAACACCCGGGGTGAAGTGATAGAGGCGGTCGGGCAATATCTGCAAAACCATTATCAGGCCAGTCTGGTTATCGCCGATTCCGGCGGTATGGGGTCTTACGGAAAAACCAAGCGGGCCTATGCCCTGATGGGTCTGGAAAGGGCGGCATCGCGTCTAAAGGCTGAATTAATCAACCTGGAAGAAATCGGACTCATTGAAATCGTAAATCCCCAGGGGAAAATATGTTCCCGGTTCAAGGCCACGGCCCTGCTGGATCAAATCGACGTTATTATCAATCTTCCCAAACTGAAAACGCACATCCTGACCGGACTCACCGGGGCGGTCAAAAATTTTTTAGGTCTTCTGCCCGGTTCTCTTAAACGGGACATTCATGTCATAGCGCCCAATGGCCCGCTCATGGCCCAAGCCCTGGTCGATATTTGGGGGGGGATCAAGGCCAAAGTCCCCCGGATCTTGAACCTCATGGATGGCGTAGTTGCTCTGGAGGGGGCCGGTCCGACCCGGGGGCAGGCCAGAGCGGTCGGTCGACTAATGGCTTCGACCGATCCGGTGGCCTTGGATGTTGCTGCCTCTACCATTATGGGCTTTAATCCGGCCAAGATCCCTTCAATTGTACTGGGGGCGGAAGCCGGATTAGGAACAGCCGACCCCTCTGGTATCGAACTTCTGGGTGATGCCGGTTGGCCTGAATTGCCGGTCCCCGGTTTTAAACATCCCTTCACCAGAACACGGGAATGGGCGGAGGCGATTATACCGGCCTGGTTGATCGGAAAGGCCTTTGATTGGCTTTATGAAGCCAAACCCAGAGTCAGGCCGGAAAACTGCCGGGAATGCGGCTTGTGCGTTCAGGCCTGTCCGGCTCAGGCCCTGAGTTTGTCGGAAGGGGGGCTTCATCTTAAACAAAAACTATGTATTGAATGTTATTGTTGTCTGGAACATTGTCCTTCCCAAGGTCTTTGGGTTCCCCGGGGATTACGGGAAAAAATTTTGGGGGACTAAATGTCGATGAATCTGTAAAAAGTCGCCGGAAGCCCGAATTCGTCATTCCCGTGGAAACGGGAATCCCGTGTTTTTAATTACTTACAGTTTATCTGGATTCCCGCCTGTGCGGGAATGACGACTTTTTACGAGGTTATCAATGTTGACCCCCGAACTTGCCGATAGCGGGTGGGATTTCTTTTGAGGGCTTTGCTGAATTCCTTGCTTTCTGCCCTTGATGTCTTTCAGTTTTTCAATCAGTCTCTGTCATCGGTTCTTTACACCGTGTAAAAAAAATTGGCAGTTTTTCCTCGGCAATCCTTCTTGTAAATAACTTTTTTATATTAATTTCAATAGGATAAAAAATTAAAATCTGATTTTGACAGGATTTTTTTTTGGCATGATAGTTGCCTTAAGAATAAATTAAAGGTGGGTCACCTTCCAGAAGCGAAACCTTTGAAAAATGTTCAATTTTGTTCAAGGTCAAGGAAGGCGAAAATTTTAACCGCAGGAATACATTTAGTATTTCGAGGATTAAAATTGAGTCTGACACAGAGATTGGGCAAAAGGGGGCGTTTTTCATGTTCAACAAAAATCACCATTCCGTTTGAGGATAATTTGGATACGGGTCAAAACAATCAATCCCATCAAGTGCTGGAGCAGAAGGGAACGCGTTATCGCCGACTCTACCGAAAATTTGTTTTCCTGACCTTGATCGGTTCTCTGGTTCCTCTGCTTCTGGTGGGTTGGGGTATTTACATTTATTATTCCAATTTTTCCAGTGCCCGGGTGACGGAATATTTTCAAAGTCAGGTTGAGGACCACCGAAAAATCATTGAGTTGTTTTTAAAAGAGAGAACCGCCGATTTGCAATTAGTGGCCTTAACCCATTCCCTGGAGGAGCTGCAAAAACCGGGCAACCTCATGGCCGTCTTGAGTGCCATCAACCAGGAGGGTCAGTTCTTTACCGATTTAGGATTGATCAGCGAACAAGGCCGGCATTTAGCTTATATCGGGCCCTATAATTTGATGGATAAAGATTATTCCCAATCCTTTTGGTTTAAGGAACTGATGGATAAAAAGGTCTTCATCAGTGATATGTTTATGGGTTTCCGCAATACGCCACACTTTATTATTGCCTTTTTACGAGTGGAGGGGGATCGCCGCTGGATATTGCGGGCCAGTGTCGATACGGAATACCTTCGATCCCTGGTCGAAAACGTAAAAATAGGCCGCACCGGCGAAGCCTATCTTCTAAACCGGGAAGGTATTTTCCAAACCAGCCCCCGTTCCCAGGGGGCGATAATGGAAAAGGCCCCTCTAGCCTTAGGACAATTTAAAGAAAACAGCGGGACTCGTATTCTGAGCCCTTCTAAAGCGGAAACCGGACCAACCGCCGGCCGTCAAATTTTCGCTTTTGCCTGGCTTGAGGACCCCCAATGGCTGCTGATCGTTAAACAGAATTATTCCGAAGCCTTCCGAACGGTCAATCATGCCAATCTGGCTACTCTGATCTTTCTTCATTTGAGTCTACTGGGTATTGTTATCATCACCGTGATCATCACCAGAACCATGATCAAGACCATCAAAAAAAGGGATGAGCAGGCCGATCAATTAAATAGACAGTTGATGCAAGCCGGTAAGCTGGCCTCCTTGGGAGAACTCTCGGCCGGAGTCGCCCACGAGATCAATAACCCCTTAGCGATCATTCTAACCGAGAACCAGGTTATCCGGGATTTAATCGACCAAACAGAAGGATTGGATGAGGCCTTCAAGCAAGAACTTGAGGAATCTTTGTCCCAGATCGATGCCCAGGTACAACGGTGTAATCTCATTACCCATAACTTGTTACGGTTTTCCCGTCGGACCGGTTCCCGGATCGAGATGGTCAATCTCAATGCCTTTTTGAAAGAAGTAATCCAACTGATGGAAGGGAAGGCCAAGGGAAGAGGGGTCCAATTCAATACCGGCCTGGAAAAGGATTTAGAACCTATCCGATCCGATCCCTCTCAACTTCAACAGGTATTTTTAAATCTGATTGTCAATGCTATTGATGCCCATGAAGGGAAGCCCTATGGAACGATCAGCATCAGCACCCATTCCAACCTTGAAAAGCAGGGTGTAGAGATCATCGTGGCCGATACCGGATCCGGGATCCCTCCTGAGAACCTGGAGAAAATATTTGATCCTTTCTTTACCACGAAACCGGTCGGGAAGGGAACCGGTTTGGGACTTTCCATCTCTTACAGCATCATTAAACAGTTGGGGGGCGACCTATCGGTGCAGAGTGAAGCCGGGAAAGGGGCCCAATTCAACCTCTTCCTGCCCTTTAATCGGGCCGAAGATTCCCAAGGCATCGGACAAGAGAACCTTGACCCGACGTCACCCCAAATTCCCAGGGAGGACAGCAGGAAATGAAAAAAGCCAAAATCCTGTTGGTCGATGATGAAGTGGCCTTTGCCAACAATATCGCCAAACTGATAACCAAACGAGGCTATGACATCATCACGGTTTACAACGGAGAAAGCGCGGTCCAAGCGGTCGATGAATACGATTTTGACGTTATTGTCCTGGATTTAAAAATGCCGGGCATGGACGGCATGGACGCCCTGAAGTTGATCAAAGGGAAAAAACCGGGAGTGGAAGTGATTATCCTGACCGGTCACGGCTCTTTTGAATCAGGCATAGACGGGATGCAGTTGGGGGCTTTTGATTTTATTATGAAACCGGTCCGCTTTGAAGAGCTCTACGAAAAAATTCGGCAGGCTTACCAGAGAAAATTGATTCTTGAAGAAAAAGACCAAGGTCCGGAAGCCGGAGAAGGGGAAAAGAAGTGAACAGGCCTGAATCCATCCGGGTTTTACTGGTCGACGATGAAAGAATTTTTGTCGAGTCTTTAACCAAAGTGCTCAAAAAAAGAGGTATGGAGGTGAAGGCGGCTTTTGACGGGTCTTCAGCCCTCAAACACCTTTCTTTTGAAGAACCGGATGTCATTGTGCTGGATCTTCGGATGCCTGGAATGGATGGTCTGGCCGTCTTAGAGGAGATCCGCGCCAAAGATTCCCTGACCCCGGTGATTCTCCTGACCGGTCACCTGGATATCGACCGGGTGGTCCAGGTCATGGATAGGGGGGTGGCCCTGGTGCTGCTCAAACCCTGCCCGGTCGAAACCCTGGTTTCAGCCATTGAGAATGCCAGCGAATCCAAGGCCATTTCCAAAGAGGTGGCAGAAAAAATGAGGGCGATTTAAGCTTAACCCGGACCTAATTGGACAAGTTCTTGCAAAGACAGCACTTTCTCCACTCTCCAACCGCCCCTTCCAATCCGAAAACACACTTAATGGCCTTACCCCGATTTTTCCTCAAAACACTTTTCCTGGTCTATTTCCCATCCGGGATTATCCTCCCCTAATAGAAATATTTTGATTATCTTTCAATAGGTTGCTATAGTTAATCCATCTTTTGAAGTGGTTTCATACCAAAAATCCGGACCTGGTGACCCGGCACAACTTTGAAAAGTTTCGCTTAAAAAGAGAACCCCGAAGGGGCTTAAGATGGTAAAAAAGGACTTCGACAAGATAAAGCTTTTCATTCGTGAAGGGGAAGGGCTTACCTTGGAATTTAAGAAACGCTACACCCCGCGTATTGACGAAGACATAGTGGCCTTCGCCAATGCCAGGGGGGGGACCCTTCTTCTCGGGGTGCGGGATAACGGCATCGTTGTCGGCGAACGCCTGACTAACGACCTGAAGGCTAAGATAAATAGTCTGACACGGAACTGCAAACCGACCATCACCACCGAGCTTTCACAGGTCGGCGAGGTTGTGGCCGTCGTCGTGCCAGAAGGCCAGGAGAAGCCATATTCCTGCGGCTCCGGCTACTACCGGCGACTCGACGGTAATACTCAGAAGATGAGCCACAATGAATTGCGCATCATATTCGCTGAGAACGATCCTTTGCCGTTTGAGGAAAAAACAGTAAAAGGATTCACATTCGACGATGTCTCCAAGGCAAAGATACGAGCGTATACCAAGGAAGCGGCTATCCGCATCGGCTCTACCGCCTTGGCTGACTTTTTGCGCAGCCTCAAGGTTGCCGACACGACCCGGGTCAAAAACGCGGGTATTCTCTTCTTCGCCAAGGATGTTCATGACCACCTGCATCAGGCACAAATGACTCTCCTGGCCTTTAAGGGAACAGACCGGCTCCACATATACGACCGTAGCGATGTGCGGGACGATCTGCTTACCCAATTCAATGAGGCCGTAGCGTTCCTAAAAAAACACCTGAACATCCGAAGCGAAATCCGGGGTTTCAATCGGGAGGACATTTATGAGATACCTTTCGAGGTTTTGCTCGAGGCCCTGGTGAATGCCCTCATGCACCGCGACTACAGCATCACTGGTACTCAAATCAGTGTAGAGGTCTTTGACGACCGGGTGGAAGTCGTTAATCCTGGAGGACTGCCTAAGGGCCTGTCGGTTCAGAATCTCGGCAGGGTTTCAATCAGGCGCAACGAACTGATTTCCGACCTCTTCTTTCGCTTGCATAAGGTCGAACCGATTGGTATGGGAATCAAAAAAATGAAAGAGGCCATGATGGCCGCCGGACTCCGCGGACCTATCTTTGAGCCCGACGGGTTCTTCCGGGTCATTTTCTATCGCTCTCCGGAATTTGCCTTAAAAGAAAAAGAGGGGGAAAGATCGCCAAGGTTGGCAGAAGGGTTGGTAGAAAAGTTGGTAGAAGGATTGGTAAAAAACCAGAAAAAAATCCTGACTTTGATGGCTCGTAACCCTCGAATATCAAAAGAAGCAATGGCCAAATCACTCGGTATAAGCACAACAGCCATAGATAAAAATTTATCGACACTAAAACAGAAAGGTCTTCTCCGCCGTATCGGTCCGGCCAAGGGCGGGCATTGGGAAATAATGAGGGGGGAAACAGGGAGATTGGATTAAGTGGGGGAAGGATTTACTGTTCTGCAACTTGGAATCAACGTCCGGATGTCAAATGGAATCAACTTCCAGGAGGTTTTCTTGCTTAGAATTTTAGATAAACTTTTACTCAAATAATATTTCGAATATCAATATGCATCGACTATCTCAATACTTAAATTATATTTCAAAGAAAAAAGCGGCTCTTTTTATTGGGGCAGGGGTATCGGCTATTGCGGGATGCGCTGGTTTAAGAGATATTTGTCGAAAGTTGCAGAAAATGAATACTCTCCGTGAAGAGTATGAATCACAAAGTCTTGACTATATATCACCGAGGGAGTTTGTGGCTTTTTGCAAAACAAAAGTTGAAACAGAAAAGGATAAACAAGAGTTTCGAGGTATTATGAGACAAAGCCTTACCCCGGATTGGGAGAAGTTTCAGCGAGAATATGTTCCCTTAATAAAGAAAATAAAAAGTATTAAACCATCTCCTCCAATTATAACAACTAACGTTGATGACGCTTTGAAAAATACGAGAGAGTTTAATATGGAGAGAATATTTTATAAACTAAGCGATATGACAATTAATAATTTTCAGGAAGGAGGGATTTTTCATTTGCATGGCTATGCTGAAGATGTGGAAAACCAGGTTTGGGATATATTTGAATACGAGGAAAGATACGCCAAGCAAGAATTCAAGGATTTCCTGTTGGAAGTATTTAAAAAATACTCGATTTTGTATTTGGGTTATGCCTTGGATGATCCTGAATTGCGTCAACAAATGGCAAATGCAAAAAAAGAGTGTAAATCATGCCCTATTCATTTTGCTTTGTTTTCGGTAAATGATTTTCCCCCGCATATTAACGAGGGAATTTATGAACAGCTATACAACATCAAAGTTATTAAGTATGGGATCAGAAATGATTTTATCAGAATATTTGGAGACTGGTTAGATTCAAACTATGGAGATCCAGTTGGTAGCATCGAAAAATCAATGTTAATGCCTCAATCTTAAAGGAAAATGTTATGGAGCAGCAATTTTATCTTGAGATAAGTCAGCTTGATGAAATAATTCAAAAAAGTCCTATAAATAAAAAAATTGCTGCGGAAACGTTCAATTTACTAAAAACAGATATCGAGTTAGAAAATTATTTTTTTAATAATATTAATAATATTGAATGGTTTGCTTATTTATTAGATGAAAAATATTTTAATCCACGAACGATTCTTTTTGACCGAGAGGGGAATGCATTATTTTGGAATGTTCTCTATTACCTTGAGCGAGTTTCCGAGCAATTGGATCAAAATCCAAGCTATGGAAAAGTGCTGATTGATATTATTGAGACTACCATAAATTTCTCTATATCCAAGAAACGAATCAATAATTATCATATTTGGCGATATTGTGTAAAGATCCTAAATAATGTCCCCGATAAAATTATTCAAGAAGCTTTGGGGCTTGAAGTTTTTAAGAAATGGCTTTCGGTGTGGACCGATTGGAATAAGGGAAGAGATATAGCTCTAAAAGATATTGGCGAAAAACTATTGCCGAAGTTTATAAACGACCCTGCGACCATCGAATACGCATGGAGTATTATAGATGTAATAACACGATTTAAATCGGAAAGTGCCCAGGGCTCTTTTGAGAAACGGGAAGATGCCGTCTTTCTATGGGATCCTTATTGGGTCCGTGACGCCTTCCGTAAAAATTCAAATTTAATAGGTGAAAATAGTTCGGTTAATGTCATTCTGTCAATTGCGCATAGATTAAAAAGTGCACTGGCATATAAACAAAAGAGGCATTATTCTAATATACCTATTGACCAGAATGCATACCGCTTAGAAGTAAGGAGAGTTTTTACCGAAGGACTTGAAGTGGGGGAGATAGAGTTTAAAGAAAATGAATATGAATGCATTATAAAAGAATTTTCCAGGTATCAACTTAAAGATATTAATACTCAAGAAGATCATAGTAGCTTTTCGCTTTATTATGTCGAACCACAAATTGAACTGGCTCATTTTAACATAAAGGCATTCGATGAAAATATTTTTTTAAAAACCATTAATGAAAATCTCCCACATGATATTGAATGGGAAAAGGCTAAAGATTTCCAAAAAGACCTGAAGAATATTTATGAAGGTCTTCACGCAGATTATTCCCATATCTGGTGCTGGTCCTTACATCAAGGATTGCCCCACGATGAAGGAGTCAAAGAGATTTTAACTATAGCTCTACGAGATGTATTAATTGCTAAATGCGAAGCCAACCGAATCGAAGGCAAACTGGTTTTAAAAGAGTTTTTAAGCGAGAGATTCCTTTTTCCAATTTTTCGACGTCTTGTACTTTATAGTATCAATAAATATTGGTCCGATTATGCCCCTCTATTCGATATTTTTCTCGATGTCGTTCCCAACGCGTTTGAAGAATCTGATTTTGAAGTTGAGTTACAAGACCTACTCAGGGAACATAACGCTTCTTTTGATCATTCGTTGAAAGAACGGCTGATGATCCTTATAAAAAATGTTCCCGAATATTATCTCAAAGAAGGCGAAAAGATGATAGCCTTTTGGAAATACAAATGGCTCTCACCTCTTTTTAAAAACCCATATTTCGCAATTGATTATGAGAAAGCCAAGAAAATTGCCGAACCTAAAGAAGAAAAGCCTTATGAGGTGAAATCACCCATAAGAGGCGGAGTTGTTTTCCATAAATCCCCATTCGCAAAGGAGCATATTTTACAACTCCCTATCCCGGAACTGGTTAAATATTTGAATGATTTTAAAGGAGCTGATTTTTGGCGTGGGACCTTTGAGGGAGAACCTGACCGTCAAGGTTTGGCAGATGAACTTCAAAAAGCGGTAAAAGAAAACCCAGAACATTTCACAGATGGATTGGAATCATTTCTAAACGCAAATTATTTCTTTGTCCACCAAGTGTATCAAGGGCTCGAAAGGGCATGGAATGAAAAGAAAGATATTGGTTGGGGTAGAATATTCGATTTTTCTTTAAAGTATTTCGGAAGAGACAAGAATACTCTAATAAATGAGGCTCTTCAGGAGCAGGGGGAAGACAGCGGGGAGGGAAGATATATATGGGTTGTTGAGGATGTTGTTGATTTGATTGATTCCGGATGTCGTGATGATAATCGTGCTTTTGATCCAATATATTTCGATAAAGCAGAAAAAATATTCGACCTGATAATGCCGTTACTCAAAGGAGAACAACATCCCGATACTCAGAGTCAGAGAGACGCTTTGACTTATTCAATGAATACGACATTGGGCAAAACGGTGCAAGGATATATTTCTCTAAGACTGAGGAAAGCACGTGTTTTAAAAAAGACCGAGGAAGGATGGGGACAAAAAAAATATGAGCCTTTCTTTGATATTGGAATAGAAGCTCACGTCTGGTTCGGATTTTACCTCCCACAGATGAAATACCTGGATGAAATATTTTCAAAAGAGAAGATTGAAACCTTTGCCGGACAACATCCTGAAGATTTTAAATGGAGGATGTTTATGGAGGGTTATTTACAAGGGAGGCAAGTTTATCCTGATCTGTATTCCCTAATGCGCGAAAATTATGTTAAAGGTTTAGAGTGCAAGTTATTTGAAAAGAGAGCCGATCAAAGGCTGGTTGAACATATTGCCTTGGGTTATTTGCATTTTGGGGAAAGTCTTGCGGAAAACAATGAAGATGGAAGTTCCAGCCTTTTTTATAAAATGCTTATTGAGGCAGCCAGTTTGGATAAGAAGGAACGTTGGTTAAAACTTGTCGGTTTCTTAGGAGCCGTTGCAGACAGAGCTATTAGAAGAAAAGAAAATGGAGAGGAAGATAATTTTGAAGAATTAAAAAAGAAAATATTAGACTTCTGGGCTTGGACGTTCAGCGAACAAGATTTTATTAAGACTATTTTGGGTGATGACTGTGGGATCTTTTTAGGGCAAGTAGCCGGATTGACTAACCTCTTAGATAGTATCGATGAGAAGAATGAGGAATGGCTGCTTCTTTGTTCTCCTCATGTTGATCGTCATGATAACGCCATGTCTTTTATTGAAAAACTAACCAGATTTGAGGATGAGGAAAGTATCAGGCGAATAGGCAAAATATTTCTAAAAGTAATGGAAAATACTACTCCAACATTCATGGAGGAACAGGTTGGGCTTATTGTCAGCAAAATATATGAAAAAGGAGATAAAAATGATGCTGACGCAATATGTAACACCTACGGACGACGGGGTATTCATTTTCTTAAACCACTTTGGGAGAAGCATCAATAATCATCAATTTGATTTATGCCCAAAAATATTGAATCTTCTAGAGCTACAATTTTGAACTCCCTGAGGCAACAGAACCTTTTCTTTATCCTCAGACCCAAAGAATACCCAGGGTGTTTGGAAGATTGGAAAACGATTTGATCGCTAAAGGGAAAAAAAATTTGAATCTTATCTCTTTCGAGAAGGTTTGGGTAAGCCGTACAGTTAAAAAGGTGGGCTAATATGCAGATGAAGAAAACCTATATCGGCAAATGGCGGATTACGGAAATGGAAATGTGGGACAAGGAATACATCGACATGGTGGTGCCAGGCCACCTGACTATCGAAAAGGACGGCACAGGCTCACTTCAATTCGGTGTTGTCGAGGTCGAGATGGATTGCCGAATAGAGTCTATCCATGGGGAGGAACGACTTGACTTCACCTTTGAAGGCTCAGATGAGGGAGATCAGGTCTGCGGCCGGGGATGGGCGCAAATCACAGGGCGAAATATGAAAGGCAGGATCTACTTTCATCTAGGAGACGATTCGGCCTTCACAGCAACACTGGACTAACCCGTAGAAACGAAAAAAGTATCACGGAGAAAAAGGGGATAAAAATCCATTCATTTATTCGTATCCTGCCCGAAATCATAATCTCCCCGAAGAAAGGCCTCCCTGAATTGTTCGACCGAATCCTCGCTGATCATGGAGACATCCATTTGGCGGAAGAACTGAAAAAGACTGCCGATCATTTTTAAATGATCGACCATCTCTTCCTGGGTGGCTTTACCCAGACGGGCGGTAACCACATCATGATTCAAGCCGACATGGAAGCCATGGGAGCGGAGGATGGAGGCAATGGCCCTGGCCCGGCGAGTCCTTCGAATCAGGTCGGCTGCACCGCCCCGGAAAGTCAGACTAAGATAATTCTTATTCGGCGTACTGCTGCAATAGGTGTCCACCACACTGAAATGATATCCCACTCTGGCGGTGTAATTCAAATAGTGATCGGAAATAATGGCATAGCAGGGATCATGAAAGGATTGCTCTCCTTCCGGGCTGTTTACGGCATGACGCATCATGATGGAAAAAAAGCCCTTGTAATCCATGGGTTTTGGACCAAAACGGGGAATTTTTTCATGCAGCATCCCATCCAGAAGAGCGGTTAAGGGAATGGAAGTGATCTGGGAGCGTTTGATCTTAGCTTGTTTCGGGATTCCTTTGATCCCGCCTCCCAGATCGATCAGGTAAAGGTCAATCGGCAGGAAAACATCCAGATGATAACTGGAGGCTCGAAGATCTCCTAACTGTTCCCCCAAGATAAACATCTCTTCATAGGATTTCTCATGAATGAACCTGGCCAGATCGTGAAGGGTCCGGCATTGATCTTCTCTGAAGTCCTTGGACAGGGGGTCCGTCAGATTAAGAGGTTGAATGAGTTCGATGACCTTTTTAAGGTACTCCAGTTCCGGAGTCGATGGTTTTTCCAGGGCCCATTTTTCCGTTTGGCCTTTCCATTCCGGCAGGGGGACTTCGCCTTCATAGACCAGCCCGTTGGCGGCATCAACAGTGACGACTGAACCTTGGGGGATCATTTGAGTGGCCATTTTGGTATTTAACAAAGTGGGTACCCCAAACTCCCTGGACAAGGAGGCCATATGTCCGGTCGTGCTTCCGAAGTCGGTGACGATGGCCCGGACTTTGGACATTAGACGGACAAATCTGGGAGAGGACCTACGGGCGATCAGGATACCGCCCTCGGGAAAGGTGTTGGGGTCATCATCCTCGGACATGTGGAAGGCCGGTCCGGTACCGGTTCCCGGGCAGGCCACTTCTCCTCCGCTTAAAAGCAGGGGGTATCCGGCCAATGGCTGACTGGTCTCACCCTTCCGCTCCAGCAGGCGTAAAGGTCGGGACTGGAGGAGATAGAGTTTCCGGTTGCCGTCCATAGCCCATTCAATATCTTGTGGGCTTCCAAAGTGATCCTCGAAAAGAATGGCCCATTGACCAAGCCGGATCGCCTCTTCATCGGCCAGACAGGATTCGAGGGTTTCCTCCGGACTGATCGAATCCTCCTGGAGCCCTTCCTGGGAGGAAAAGAGGATTTGAGTTTTTTGTTGCGAGGGAAAACGAACAATCCCCTTTTTATTTAAATCTCTGGGGACAGAGATCAATTCCGGTGAGGTCCGGCCCTCGACCAAAGGTACTCCCAGACCGCGAATGGCCTGGATCAGGATTTGACCGGAATCGGGTTGGTTGGGATCTTTGGAAAAGGTCACTCCGCTGACTTGAGCATCGACCATGGTTATAAAGGCCACGGCCATCTCCGCCGAATGTCCGGGGATTCCATGCAAAAGGCGGTAGTGAATGGCCTCAGAGGAATACAGACTGGCGGCCACTTTGAGATAGGCCTCCACCAGGCCATCACGTTTGATATTCAATAGGGTCAGGAATTGACCGGCAAAGGAGAATCCGCTGTCCTCTCCCAGGGCGCTGGATCGAACGGCCATGGAGACCTCGATTCCGGTTCTCTGAATCAGTCGGTCATGGGCCCCGAGGATAGCGTCTTTAAGGGAGGAAGGCATGTGAATCTTCAGGAACTGATCCCGGATGGACCGGCTGATTTCTTCCACATCCCGGGTGGCCAGAAGTTCCGGATCCTGATCGTGATCTTGAAGCCAGGATTTGAGCCCCCCTTTTTCCAGAAGAAGCCGAAAACCCTCAGTGGTGACCACAAATCCGTCCGGGGTTGGCAGATCCAGGACGTTTCTGATTTCCCCCAGATTGGCCGCCTTTCCCCCGACCAGATCGATTTGACTCCTGTCCACAGCCGGAAAATCCTTCACCCAGACCAGGGGGATTCCATTTCCTGTGCCTTCCCAGAGTTTAGTCAGGGAAAATACGATTTCTTCAAAGATCCCCCTTAAAACCGGGTATCGGTCTTTGGAAATCACCATAATGGCTTCGATCATGGAATGGATATCGGCGATAGCCCTTAAGACCCTGCGCTTGATATAGGTCCGGTCAAAAAAACTCTTTTCCAGATATTTCTCTTCCAAATCGGTCATGGTCTCCAGAAAACTGTTATTGGCGGAAAGAAGTTTGCGGAATTCAGCATGATTGAGTTTTAATCGGGCCACTTGCGGGGTTTGATCCCCTCCATTTCCCCGATGAAGGCCGATCACTTCCAGGAAAAGAAGAAAACCCTGCCAGGTTTTTTTTAATCCGTGTTTGAATAGGGAAGGACTTTTATTGGATTGATTATTTGAGGTGATTGGGACCATGACCTAACCCGGAAAATCCGGAATTTGAAAGTGCAAAGTGCAAAGTGCAAATTTATAGAAAAGGGCTGTTCAAAAATAATCAATTGATCCTCTATTTATAGAGGCGTTATGGTTTTATTGATAATATTCGATCCATTTTGAAAAGGTTTCTATCCCTTAGTTACTAATTATAACCAATAGGATCCAAAGGGGCCAGGAGGATTTATAAGGATTTAAATTATTCGACTTCCAAAATTCTCCCAAAGCCAAAGGCCTCAGACTGACCCTGGATTTTTAGTCTCCCCTCCTGCCGCCTCTTGGATCAGACTCACCAGTTTCAGGGTCGGAAAAGGTTTAAAAAGATAGGCGAAGACCCCTTCCTTTAGCCCTGCCTGTTCTTCGGAAGAAGAAAGGTGCCCGGTCAACAGGATGACCCGGGCCTCTACCTCCAAACGTTTGATTTCGGCCAGAACCTGCAGACCATCCAATCCCGGCATTTTGACATCCAGGACGATGACATCGAATGGTTCTTTGGCGATATGCACCACAGCGGTCATTCCATCGGAAGCCGTCTCCACTTCAAACCCCCGGCGGCGCAGCACCTTGCTTAAACCGGCGGTGAAATCGACCTCGTCATCCACCAGCAGCACTTTTTTCCCTTTCATCCGGACCCCTTTCTGACCTGGATAAATTGCACCAGGCTTCGGGCGCTTTTTTTTCTAAGAGCATAAATGGTGATCGGATCCTGGGCCGATTCCGATTCAGGGTTTTTAATTTCCAGCCAACGGGTGGGGAGAAACAGGCCATGGACCATACCGGCCGCTCCCAGACCGATCATAAACGGGCCGGTGAAGGAGAGCCAGGGGGCGAAGAGGAGAGCAAAAGCCCCCATGGCCGCTCCCACACCGATCTCCCCCCATCTGATCTGACGTTGAGGGGTGATTAAAAGGTTTTTCTTAAAGGGAAATTCCTTGATGACGGTCTGATCCTTATCATCCGCGGTAGGCGGACGGTCGGGTCTTAAACTGGATTGAACACAAAACAACCGGCGATCAGTGGCAAAGAGGCTGACCGCCTCCTGTTCCGGTTCTCTCAACACGGATTGGGTCAATCGGGTATGGGCCCGGACCACATGATGCTCCCTTTGAATGGCTTCCCCCTTTTGAAACCTGGCCTTAAGGAGCGCCCGATACATTTCCAGCGTACGCGCGATCAGCTATTTCTGGAAGACCTTTTCCGTCAGATCACCCCTTTGCCGTTTGGGATAAAGCTGCCGGATTTTGGTCCTTAAGGCCTCAACCTCAGTCATCATAGGGATAGGTCCCCGGAGAGGTTTTGGAGGCATGAAGACCGGGCATCAAGGTGGTGACTATGGCCACAAACAGGACAAAGACCACGGTAAAGGCATCCCAGGGGTCCCATTCGACAATAGTGGATCTATAAAGGGACCAGAGAAAATAGCCGTAAAGGGCCAAGTTGACAATAATCTGAAGGAAAATTTTCATGGATTCACCCCCTATAAATTTCCGCGCAGCCAGACCTCATAAATGACGGCCGACACGCCCAGGGAAAACGCCAGAAGCAGGATCCAATACCCCAACATGGAATCGATAAACCATCTCATATATTTTTCTCCTTTGTATTTTCTAATAAAACCTTGTTGTGGGGTTCGGAAAGGATTAAATCAAACTTCATCGATTTCAGGAAGCCTATAGCCTTCTCCAGTGAAATCGTTGAATGGTTCAATAATCCTCCCTCAATAACCAAGTGGTGAATCTGATAATCAGAATCAATGTGCAAAATATTCACCGGAATTCTCATAGGTTCCTAATTTTTTTACCCTTTTTCAATTGGCCACCACCAGAGAAGGTATCCAGGCCGGGACACTTTTCCCATGCTTATGGCGTACGGAAAAAATAACCAGAGACATTATAAAAAGACACAAAAAGATCATCTCTCCCAGGGTAAAGACCACTGCCAGAAAGGATAGGATCTCATACTTCGAGCCGGTCAACATGAAACCGAGCCTCAGGAAGGCCCCCACCGTGGCCAGGATCAAAGAATAACTGAGGATATAGCGGATGGCCGGCCCCCGCACATAGGAAGTGGCAATGCTCCCGAACTGAGCCCCGAACATGGCCCCGACGATCATGAAGAGCACGGCAATGATATCAACATTTCCCATCATCGAATGTCTCAAGGCCCCATAGCCTCCCGATACCACTATTTCCAAGATATCGGTCCCGACGGCGATGTGGGTGGATGCCCCGACGATATAAACCAGGGCCGGGACCCGGACAAACCCGCCTCCGACACCCAAAAATCCTGCTAAAATGCCGGTAATAATCCCGACGACTACGATGACCCACATGGAGACCACAATCTTGGCTGTCCGGCAACGGACAATGGGGAAAAGGGGAATTCTTTGAAAAAAGGCCGGGCCTTTGCTGACCATAACTTCCCGGCCGACATGCTGGCCGTTCTCGGACATCTTTTCGATCTTTTTATGAGACTTTCGGGTCTCGATCTGGGTATAGATAAAGAGACTGAGCATAATAACCACCGAGGCAGTCAATAATATAATTCCGGAAAGCCCCAGGGCTTTAGTATAGTTAAGCAGCCGGACCCCCTGTTCCACACCCAGCATGGTCCCGCCGACCATAGCCAAGCCCAAGACCCAGTCGATGTTGCCCAATTGCCGGTGCCTGATAGTGGCCACGACCGCCTTCCCGGCAATATGAGTCATGTCGATTCCCGAAGCCATATAGCCGGGAAATCCGAAAACAATCAGGGCCGGGGTGACCATGTAACCGCCGCCGACTCCGATAAACCCCCCCACAATCCCTACCGTAAATCCGGTCAGAACCAGTAAGAATATTGGGGCCTGTATACCTGCGATTAAAAATTCAAACATATTTTCCTCCTTTAGTGAATGGCTCCGGAATGGTCTATTTTTTCCAGTTTTAATCCCCACATGTCGGTGAAGCCTTCAGCCGTAAGTCCCAGACTGAGCCCAATCAATATAATCAATACTACATTCCAAACAGCGGCCCAGGGATTGGTCTTGACTCCTTTGTGTTTGAATGAATCCTTATACTTAAAACCCTTGGACTCTTTTATTTTTACCGGGACCGTCACTTTAATGATTTTATCCTCCAGAACGGCCTGATCTCCTTTTTTCATTTGTTCACTGCTGATAATTCCGTTGGCATTAATCGGCAGCCGGTCTCCTTTTTTCACCGGAACGGCCTGAAGGCCTTCAATCTTTTCAAAGGGACCGATCTGCACCAGGGCCGGATTCTCTTTGGTGGCGTTTTTGAGGGTATCGGCATTAACCGCATATCCATCCGTCCCGGCCTTATAATAATACCAGGAAATCAACTGTCCGGTATTATAGCTGTGGAAGGCGTAATAGAATAAACCTACCGCCACCACAAACCAGAACAAAAATTTGATTGTTCCACGTTTCCTCGACATTTCTGCCATAATAATTACCTCCTTGACTTCAACCTGCCTTTTGTTTTTGATTTCGTCTTAATACCCTTGGTTTGTCAGGCGTTACGAGAAATTTGATTTCGGGGGAGGCCGAACAATTTTTTCGGTATTAAGCGTCTTTATCCAAACCTCCTCTCTACTTTGTTAAGAAAAGAATTAGCAAGGTCTATACCAAATCAAGAAGAAAATCTAAATCTGATTAACATCCTGAAAAAAGAACATTTTCCCAAAAGGTCATTCCCGGAAGCGACCGATAAGGGCCTTTTCTCTTCACCTAAAATAAGTTCCTTTTTACACATTGTAAAAAAAACTGGCGGTGTAAGGAAGCACTAACACCTGGCAGGAAGTCTCCTATTTTGTAAACCAATAATGACCTCGTAAAAAGTCAAAAAACGAATTTTCACGAGGCGGGAAAGGGCTTCCCCTCTCCCGCCAAAGTGAATTCAAGTGGTTCCACCTTCACCCCAGGCCGGGACTTAATCGTCCTCGGCCTGTTGATGGACTTTTTACAAGTCCATCAAGAATTATCAAAACAAGATTTTGTTTATTATTAAGAAATTTGCAGATTATTCACCCATGGGGGAAACCGCAGCCCGCCCGCTGTTTTTAGCGGGTGGGAATGCGGAGGGGGCAAAAGTTCCCCCGTGGGTAAGTCCGAAGAAAAGACCAGCACTGAAGTCACAGACGGAAAAATCGGGAAGCCGGTAATCCTTATCTTCAGGCACCAACAAGACTGCTTCAGGGAAACAGGTCCGGAGCCTTCAGATAAGAGACAAGACAAGCACCTGGAAGATAAGGGGGAAGCTATTTCCCTTTTTTCTTTTCCTGCTTGGCTTTCTTTTTTTCTTTGGCGGTCTTGGTCGGCTTCTTTTTGGTTTCTTTTTTGGTGTCCATTGATTTTGACATTGGAATCCTCCTGTTGGCTTTTCAATACCTTTTTAAACTACTTATCACAACCCGAATGGCCGGTCAATGCAAGAAGTAAAATCAGTACCGATTCTGATGCAGATGAAAGGCACAAATCACCAGGGAATGTGAGATGATTCCCCGTCGGATTAAATTCTTGATTTCCACCATGGGGACCTGGAGGACCTCAAACTCTTCACTCTCTTCCGGGGATATTTCAGCGATCTTTTTCGCCTTCCGGGCCAGAAAACTGTGACAGCGGTTGTTAAGAAAAGCCGGATTGGGATGAACAACCCCTAAATATTCCCAATGGTCCGAGGCGTATCCGGTTTCCTCAAGAAGCTCTTTCCGGCCCGCTTCCAGGGGGGTATAGCCGGAGTCGACAATGCCTCCGGGTATTTCCAGGGTCACTTCCTCAATACCAAAACGGAATTGCCTGATTAATAAAACTTTTTCATCTTCGGTGACCGGGATTACATTGACCCAATCATTGCTTTCCAGGATATAAAAAGGGGCTTCCCGATGATTGCGGGGTAATTGATAACAATCTTCCCGGATGGTAAAAATACGGAAGGCCCCTATGGTCTTGGAATCGATACGATGCCATCGATCAGCCAGATTCATGAATAACCCCTCCCCTTCGATTCCAACCCCGCCCTCGAGACTGGATTCTCACCTTAGATCATTTGTAACACTTTAGCCTTTTGATAAAATAATTATCAGACAGGATCAACAGGATTTACAAGTTATTTTGCTCAGGCTCCTGAAGACCCTGAGCAACCACAATCCGCTCCCCGCGGAAACTAAAATATTCCCCTTCAGGGCGATTCGGTTTGTGCCTTTCTTCCGGAAAGGCACAAAAATCAAAATAATCCTGTAAATTCTGTCTAAAATAGTATTTGAATTTCGAAAAGCTAAATAGATACTATCATTTGAAAATTTATCCCAAACATTTCTGCAATAATCTTAGGTCTTTTGTTTTTGGACCGGTCGACGCGGCTCCCGAATGGGAGTCTTTCTTGAGGTCGGCAAAGCCGACCGTACTGTCGACCTAAAGAAGAGGCTTCCTATGGAAGCCGGCGTTGTCCACCCCTTAGCTATAGATTTTTTTAGGACGTTTAAAGAGAATTTGTCAAGCCGAATATCCAAAATCAAAAAAGTATTAATTGGCAGGGTGAATTCATTCTGTTCTGAAAACTAAAGAGAAACCGGTCGTTATAAAAAATTATGGACAACCGCCTCCAGATGAGTTATAAAGGGACGTAGTCATACTTCATCTGGGGGTAACCTTTTGGATTTGAAA
>JACQYK010000186.1:0-6693 GCA_016208255.1 Deltaproteobacteria bacterium
GTGACCAGGACAATGAGCCTCAAAATATCCTCCAGATACTGATCGGAGGTAATGGCCCGGCTGATAATCGTCAGGGCCTCAATGGTCTTATCGTAAGACTGGGAATCCATAAAGATTTATTTTAATCCAAACCGTTCCCGAAATCTAACAGAAAGATTCCGGATCAATTGAAAGGCCTTCTCCACCGTTTTCTCCCCATCCGGGTTGACCAGGCAACAGGTGGCCGGAGACAGGAGACTTCTCGAAAGCAGGAATTGCCGGTCAAGACCTTTATTATCCAAAAAATCCCACAGATCTAACAGGCGGGTTTCCAGAGATTCCGGGTGCTCTCGTTCAAAGGGCTCAAAATTAGTGGGTACAATGCCCCAGCTCAGAACCCCGCCCCGATCGAGAAACTTCCGGATCGATTTATGATAGGCGGAAAAGACTTCCCCATTGGTATAGACATCAAGAGAGAGGATATCCAGGTCCAATCCCAGCAGGAAATCCCAATCGGGGTTTCCGCATAAATGAACCCCTCGTGGTCTTTCGATCAGGGAAAAGAAATATTCCATATCCACTCGAGCCGCCTGATCCCCATACCCGGCCATGGCACTGAACAAAAATTGCAGTCCCGGTTCATCCACAAACATAAAGGCATTGGCATTCATTTCTTTTAAACGCCTTAACTGGGCGTTGACCCGTTTGGCCATGAACTCGATCATAAAAGGACGGACGGTGTCATCGAAAAGGATCGGAAGACCTTCCTCATCCTGGACATTAAACCCGAAACTGATGGGGCCTTCAATCTGGCCCCGGATGGCCGGCCGATCCGACAAATCGAGTTCCAAAAACCGGGGATAGACCACCGAGTATTTCGAGCTGATATCAAAATATCCCGGTTCCTCAAAATGGCTTAAGGTTTCTTCCAATTCCAGGGCAAACTTTTCATGGGAAAAACGTAAAGTCCGTTTTTCCAGATCGAGCAGGATACCGGGAAAATGCTCCGAAGCCTGGACATACATGTCTTCATAATAACTGACATGAGGCAATTGGGGCCAGAAGGGGATATCCAGGGACAAGGCGGTGGCCAGGGCCCGGTCCACATCCCGGTGGGGCATAACGGCCATGGCCGTGGTCAATAAGTTTCCTGGAATAGGCATAAAAATGATCCCTTTGGAGCAGGCTTTAGAAAATAGGATAACTCATGTAGGATTCCGGTGGGCTATAGGCTATGGCTAAGGGCTATGGGACATCAAGTTCTCTTGGTTTCTTTTTCTTCCTATAGATTATAGCCTCTTGCCTATGGCCTTGTTACTTAAAATCTATTTTTCATAAAAATCAACCGCTATGACGAATGTGCACTATTTCGCCATCCCGGACCACATACTCCTTGCCTTCCAGGCGTAACCTTCCTTTTTGTTTCACCTGATTCAAACCCCCCAGCTCGATCAATTCCTCAAATCCAACCACCTCGGCTCGGATAAAACCTCTGGCCAAATCGGAATGAATAGCCGCTGCGGCCTCCAAGCCCGTGGCCCCGCGCTTTAGGGTCCAGGCCCGGACCTCGTCCTCTCCGACGGTGAAAAAGGATTGCAGGCCGAGCAGATCATAGGAAAGCTGTAAAACCCGACTACGGCTCAATTCAGTAATGGCATATTCCTTCATAAACAGGGCGGCATCGTCGGGGGATAATTCCGAGATCTCCTTTTCCAGCCGGGTAGACAGATGAACCACGGCACTGGCTTGATGGGAGTAGGTGACCTCCGGCCCCTTCCCTTCGTCTCCGGTGTTGACTACCACTAAAACCGGTTTAAGCGACAGAAATCCATAGCCCCGCAAGGGTTTGATTTCCTCGGGGCTCAAGCCCAGATCCCGTAAGGGTTTTTCTTCTTCCAGGGCGGCCCGCATATTTTCAAGCAATATTTTTTCTTTTAGGGCCAAGTCCCGATCAACGGCCCCTTTTTTCAGGCTCTCGAGCAGTCGTTCATATCGCCGTTCGACAGTAGTGAGGTCCTGCAATAAAAACTCGGTATCGAGAAGGGCCAGATCCCGGACAGGATTGATAGATCCTTCACTATGAGCAACGGCCGGATTCTCAAAGGCCCTCACGACATGGACAAAGGCATCCATCTGACCCAGGAGATTGACAAAGGGCCCGGGGAGTCCTTTTTTACTGAGGCCTTTATCCAAACCGGCGATATCGGCAAAGGTGACCTGAGCATAGACGGTCTTCTTCGGATGAAAAATTTCGGCCAGTCGGTCTACCCGTTGGTCGGGGATCTGGGCCACTGCCGTATGGATTTCCAACTGCCCGGAGGCAAAAGCGGAGATCGCTTTTTCCCCTCCGGCCAGGGCTTGAAAGAGGGCAGTCTTGCCTGTTTGAGGGAGTCCGATAATTCCAATTTGCATGATGATCAGTGCGAAAAATAAAGTTTCAAGTTAAACGAACTTCGTTTCTATACTTGGTACTGTCACGTCCCTGATGGGACATGACGGATCAGTATGCCTTAATCGGGGGCGGGGGTCAAGGGAAGTTGTTTTTAGATCAGGGGCTTTTTTATTTGTCTGATATTATTCCAATAAAATATTAGAGCCCAATCAATTTGTTCCCAGGTTTTAAAACTCTTTACAAAAAACTCTTCCGATGTTATAAATTTATTGTCGGGACGTGGCTCAGCCTGGTAGAGCACAGCGTTCGGGACGCTGGGGTCGCTGGTTCAAATCCAGTCGTCCCGACCATTTTTGCAATCTTTTTCGGTTGCAGAAAACCCCCCCAATAATTTTTAATTTTTCTTCATAAGGATAGTCTAAAAATTTAAAACCTTGAAAAAGATGACGGGCTCTTAAAAAGTCGTCATTCCCGCGGAGGCGGGAATCCAGGCTCTGAAAAACCTACTGAAAACAATGGATTCCCGTTTTCACGGGAATGACGAAAATGGGCTTTCGGCGACTTTTTACGAATTCATCAAAGATATTTCCTCCCTAAGTTTTGTTGGAGGATTTCTTGACGGGGTCAATCTTTTCAAATCTCAGGAGTTCGAAGTCCGAGCTCGAATCCTGAATCTACTGACAATAAGGAAAAAAACTGAGAGGTTAAGTGTGGTTAGATTTATAGGGGAATTAGATTCCCGAACCGGGTGATAAAGAGGAAATTATGAGCAGAAGATATTTCTTTATCATTACAGGAATATTATTGGTCGGGCCGCTTTTCTGGGGATGCAGTCCTTATACTCAACAAGTGGTCCCATTTAAGATGCCGGGGTCTTTTTCTAATATGACCCAATTGGCCGGGATACAGATAGGGGCCAGGTCCTATTCCGATCCCAATGAGGCCCAAAAGGCTTTTGGATTCGACATCCGCGGAGCCGGTTTGTTGCCGGTTCAAGTGGTGATTGATCATAAAGGAACCTCGCCGCTGGAAATCAATTCCTCTCAGACTTTCCTCGTCGATTACCAAAACAATCTTTGGCCGGTATTGGACAAGAGGTTGGCTTATGAGCGGGTGGCCAGGTACAGCGAAATGGCCGAAATCGGAGCAGGCGCAGCGAAACACGGGTTTCTGGGAGCAGCCGCCGGGGCCACGGCCGGCGGGGTTTCGGCTTATGAATCCAACAGAGTTAATCAAGATATCTCCAGGGATTTGAGGAATAAATCTCTGGAAAGCCGGCCCATCCGGCCTTTGGAGATTGTTCACGGTTTTATCTTTTTTCCGGGGGAGGCCTCCTCCGCCAAAGAGCTAAGGCTTCAGTTCAAGGAATCTGGAACCAATCGGTTTCTGAATATTGCCTTACCCCTGTGATCGAGGGGGATACTTTCCCCCTCCCTGTGATCGAGGGGGACAACCCTTCTCCCTCCATTTTTCCTCCGGTTTTTCCCCTTGACTTTCGTTTTATCCCTAAACTATATTCTTACAATTAATAAAAGAATCTTGCCTTGGTTCCGGAAAAGCAAATGAACCGAGCCGCTTAGCTGCAAGGAAAGAAAGGAGGAAATGGATCCTTAATCACCTCGTCTTTGGCCTGAAAAAAGAGGTGATCCCGCTGGTGCATGACGATTTAGTGCGAAAATAGGATTTGAGACTAATCGTTGATCCGGCCTGTTTTCATGTCCCGACATCCTCTGGATGTCTCCTGTTTAGGTCGGGCCGCTCGGGCCGCTCGACTTTGTCGAGCTTTTAAAGAGGCTTCCCTTCGGAAGCCGACACGCCGAGCTTTCGAAGAGGCTCCCTTTAGGAGCCGATGCCCGACCGTATAGTGGTGTTACGCCACCAAAAGCGTGGCCTGACGATTTCAATGGTAGCCTTATGGGAACGAGACATAATGTTGAAATAGTTTTAAGGTGGAATTTGAAAAACAAGAGGAGGAATCTATGGATTTTAAATTAACCGAGGAACAGATTGCGCTGAAAAAAACGTACGACGATTTTTTCAGAGAAGAAATGAAAAACGCCCCTTTGTCGGTTAAACGGGGGGGTTTGGAGGGAGCTTATTCGGAGGATGGCTATAAATTCAACCGTTATATGAGGAAAAAGCTGGTTGAAAAAAACTGGTATGTCCAGCATTGGCCCAAGGAATATGGCGGCCGGGACGCGCCTCTGATCGAACAGTTGATCTTCAACGAATCCATGGGCTATTACGGTGTGCCCGGAATTGACGGGTTTGGTGTGGGGATGTTTGGACCGACCATTCTTCTTCATGGCACGGAAGAACAGAAAAAAAGAATCCTTCTTCCTATCGCCCGTGGTGAAGTGCAATACAGCCAGGGATGGAGCGAACCGAACGCCGGTTCGGACCTGGCCTCTCTGAAAACGACGGCCATTAAAGATGGGGAGTATTACATCGTCAACGGGCAAAAGACCTGGACCACCGGGGCCCACAGGGCCGACCACATGTTTCTGCTGGCCCGGACCAATCCGGCCGAAAAGCGGGGCAGAGGTCTGTCGGTTTTTAACGTTGATTTTGCCTGGCCGGGTATTGAAGTCAGACCCATCAAATACATGGACGGGGCCCACATTTATAACGAAGTCTGGTTTACGGATGTGAAGATCCATGAATCGGAGCGGATCGGGGCCGAAAATCAGGGTTGGGGCATCACCCGGGACACCATGAACTTTGAAAGATCAGGGGTAGGAACCTTTTCCCGGGTCAGACGGCTTTTGGAACATATCTTCGAATATGTGAAAACGACCAAACGGGCCGGTAAATACCTCTGGGAGGATGCCCTGGTCCGCCAGAAAATCGGACGGATCTATGCCGATATGGAGGCCGGGCGGGCCCAGGCTTATCGGATCGCCTGGCTCCAGGAGAAAGGGAACCTGAAATTTTCACCGGCCGCAGCTTCCGAATCCAAGGTATTGGGAACCGAATTAACCCAGCGTGTGGCTGATTTTGCCCTGGAAATCATGGGACTGCCCGGAAACTTGGAGGGTTCGGCTTGGGCCCCCTTACACGGCAGTATGATCAATATGTATCAATCCATCATTGGCAGCATCATTTGCGCCGGTTCCAATGAAATTCAACGAAATATTATTGCCTGGGTCGGCTGCGGTCTGCCAAGGTTAAAAGGACAAGGATGAGAGGGGGGACGAAATATGGATCTTGATTTCACTTCAGAACAAACGATGCTCAGGGACTCCGCAACCAAATTTTTCGTTAATGAATGTAATTTTGAAAAAGTTAAGCATATTGAAGAGACCGAAGAAGGGTATTCTCCCGAGTTGTGGCAGAAAATCGCCGAGCTGGGCTGGACCGGAATGTATTTTCCTGAAAATTACGGCGGGTATGGCGGGACTTTTATGGACCTGGTCATTATCCAGGAGGAAATCGGCAAGGCTGTTTTTCCCAGCCCCTTTTTCTCTACCGTTATTCAGTGCGGAATCCTGATCCTGGAAGGCGGTACGGAGGAGCAAAAAACAGACCTTTTCGGCCGCATTTCAGAAGGCAGCCTGATTATGGCCTTGGCCCAATATGAACCGGAAACCGACTATAGCTTCGAAAGTATTACCATGAAGGCGGAACCCAAGGGCGATGATTTTGTTTTAAATGGTACCAAGCTGTTCGTCATGGACGCTAATATCGCCCACAAGCTTATTGTGGCGGCTCAGGCCGGCAATGCCGGTCTCAGTCTGTTTCTAGTGGATGCCAAGGCTCCGGGGGTTAAGATTACCAAGCTGCCCTATGTCTCCTCGGAAAATGCCTGTGAGGTCATCTTCAAAGAGGTCAAGGTAAGCAAGGGGGATATGCTTGGGACTCCGGGCCAGGGAGCGGAGCTTTTGGAAAAAATGTATGCCAAGGCCTCCGTGGCCAAAACGGCCGAGATGTCCGGAGGGTGTAAAGCGGCCATCGATATGACCGCTAAATACGCCCGGGAGAGGGAACAATACGGAAATCCCATCGGCGGCTACCAGGCTATCCAACATTTTATGGCCAACATGTTGATGGCCTCTGACACTTGTAATAATTATCTCTACCGGGTGACCTGTATGATCGATGAAGGCGATAAGTTCGAATTAGATGCCTCGGCCCTAAAGGCTGTGGCCAATGAGGCTTATCGCTTCGTCACTGAAAGGGCCGTTAAAATCCATGGGGGAATCGGCACGACTCGCGAGGCCGATATCGCCCTGTACTATCGAAGGGCTCATCCCTTCTCCATGTTCTGTGGCAGCACCTCTTATCATTATGAGAAAGTTGCCCAGAAAATATTGAATGAAGGT
>JACQYK010000186.1:6758-9701 GCA_016208255.1 Deltaproteobacteria bacterium
AATTTTAAAACCCACTGTCTGGTCTGTTTGGTCTATCTGGTCTATTTAGTCAACGGACCAGACAGACTAGACAGACCAAACGACCAAATAGACGACCCCGAAGCAAAATCTACCAATGTCCGAGCCTACCATACTGAGCCAGATCGCCAAGATTCGTAATTTTGAAAAAGGCCATCGGGCGTCCCAGGTCATCAACACCGGCTTCCGGTTCGGAATATTGGCTGCCCTGGCCGATTCCCTTGAAGGTTTGACGGTACCTGAACTGGCTTTGAAGTTAATGCTTTATGAGCCCTTTTTAAGGGTCTGGTGCCAGACGGCCTATCATTTCGAGATTCTCGATTGTGATCAACAGGGCCGGTTCAAACTGCAGGATTATCTGGACGAGGTATTGGGTCTTACCTTGCCTTTTCCTCATCCCGGGCAAAGCACAGAAAGCCACCTGGGCAGGCCTCAACCCAATGAGGGGGATGATCCACTCAGTCGATATATCCGAACCGGCCACGCTGGCTATTCACCCAATATACCGGAGATGTCCTTGGAACGGTGCCGGGCCACTAAGAGCATTTTTACCATTTTTCAGGCCATGATTTTCCCCTTGCAGAAGGATCTGGAAAACCGGCTGGCAGAAGGGTGCGACTATCTGGATATCGGTTGCGGAAGCGGCCAGTTGGTTATGGATTTTGCAAAAAGGTTCAAGAAAAGCACCTTTACCGGTGTTGACCCCGATCCTTACGGGATTGAGCAGGCCGAGCAAGGGATTATCGAACTTGGTTTGGACAACCGGGTAGCCGTGGCCAACATGGGCGGGGAGGAAATGGACTTCACGGATAAATTTGATCTGGCCGGTATGGTCCTGACGCTTCATGAAATCCTGCCGGATGTCCGCCTGGCAGCGCTTTGCAAGACCTTTCAGGCCTTAAAAAAGGGGGGGTGCCTATTGATCCTGGATTACCCCTATCCCGGACGGTTGGAAGATTTTAGAAATCCAAGGTTTGAATACGGGATTGTCGAACAATATTTTGAGGCCATGGGAGGAATAGTCCATATTCCCAGAGAAGAACAGGACCACCTGTTGTTCGAGGCCGGTTTTACATCGATCGAGAGTATTACCGTGGCTGAGGGAGGCATGATGGATTTTCTCACAGCCCGGAAATGACCTGATAATCTGAGAAACCAAAGTCCCTGGATTCCGGCTGAAAACCTGCCGGAATTACGGATAAGGAAGCTCGGTAAGGGAAAAAACATCAAAAAAACTTCAAGGGCTGTGGCTGTCATTCCGGTCGGTCAGCTTTGCTGACCTTAATAAAAGACTTCCGGGGGAAGTCGAGCGAAAGTCGGAATCCAGGAATATTAGAAATCTTTTTTATATTTTACTTTCGGAGAATAGAAATCTCCAAGGGTGATATGTGCATTTAAAAAAAATAAAAATACACAGCGAACGATTTCCGACCAGGGATTGTTATCCCTTCAATCTGGAAATTTTTCAAAAAACCAAAGAACTGGAGTTAACCCAGCCGCTGACCTTTTTTATCGGAGAAAACGGAACGGGCAAATCCACTTTGTTGAAGGCCATAGCCCTCAGATGCTCCATCCATATCTGGCGGGATGAAGAGGGTTATGAAAGAAGGGTTTTTTATCGGAATAAATATGCCGAAGAGCTCTACCAATATCTGGAAGTGGAATGGATTGACGGGGCCGTCCCCGGCTCGTACTTTGATTCTGAAATATTCCGATATCTGGCGGAATGCATCGATGCCTGGGCCAAACCCAGCCCGAAGCTTTTTGAGTATTTTGGCGGAGACTCGCTCATTTCCCGCTCCCACGGCCAAAGACACATCCAGTATTTTAACAGCACCTATCGCCGAAAAGGCCTTTATTTCCTGGATGAACCGGAGAACGCTTTATCCCCCAAGAAGCAGATCGAATTACTTAAAATCCTGAAAGAAACCAGCGAGACCGGATTGGCTCAGTTTATCATTGTCACTCATTCCCCTATCCTGCTATCCTTCCCGGAAGCGACGATTTATAATTTCGATACGATCCCAATCACCGAAACCCGCTATGAGGACACCGACTATTATCGGATTTACAAGGATTTTTTAACCAACCGGGGCAAATATTTGTGGTTCTAAGATAGAGAAAATAAAAATGAAAAACACTTCACCAAACGAAGTACTGATAAAGTCTTTGGAACAGCTAATTGGGAGAAGATCATAAAAGTTTAAGAGGAGGATGAGCATGGAAAACCGCAACACCAAAGGCAATCGTCTTATCCAGATTAAAAACGGGATCATCGGTCCGGTGGAGCCCCGCCCTGTAGCTATCAGGGAACGTTCCTCCGAGGATTATCCCGGCCTTCCGAAGGTCTATTTGGACGTGGCCGAGATGTGGGGGCCGAAGTTGGGAGGTCCTCCCCTTTGCGACCAATATGTGGCCGTGCTGAAACATCTGTTGACCGAGGAAGAGGCCGGTCTTGTTCGCCATCTTAAAGGGGCCAAAGCCGGTAAGACCGCCAAAGAGATCGCTGAAGCCGAGCATCGAACTCCGGAAGAGGTGAGCCGTCTTATGGACGGGCTGGCCGATGATAAGCGTATTATCCTGGCTTCTAAAAAAGGTGAAAACAGGAAATATTTTCTGCAACCTTTGATTCCGGGGGCCTGGGAAACCATTCTGGTGCGAACTTCCCTGGATACGCTGACGGATTGGCATAAAAAGTTTGTAGAGCTGTTTCTTCCCCTCTATGAGACCGGGTTTACCACCCTGAACGTGGGAAAACGTCCGCCCGGGATCCGCTATCTACCGGTTGGCCAAAGCCTGGAGTACAATCCCATGGCTTTGCCCTCGGACCAATTAGGGGAGATCTTCGACCAGTATCAGGATTTTGCCGTAGGACTTTGCCAGTGCCGAATGGGGGCGGAGCTCATCGGGCAATATTGCGGCAGG
>JACQYK010000161.1 GCA_016208255.1 Deltaproteobacteria bacterium
CTACGTGTGCCCTTTAGTGAAGTTCACAGGAAAGCCGGATGCGGGAAATCCGCACGTCCGGTTTGACGAGGGGGAGGGTCTCCCCTCCCTACTCTACTGACAAAATAGTATTTGATAAACAGCTAACGATTTACAAAAAATAGCATTCCGGAGGTTAAAAATGGAAACCATTGATAAAGAAAAGATCAGAGAAACCGTGCGCGAACGCTATGGCAGCATCGCCAAAGCCGGGGGTGTTACCCCTGAAACCAAACCTGCGGCATCCTGCTGCGCTCCAAGTGTTGTTCAAAAGGAAGTGCTCCCCATGGCCTCCTGCTGCGCGCCCGCCGTCGAAGCCCCTAAGACTGAAGCGACCTGCTGCGGTACAGACGATTTTTCCGTTGAAAAAATGGCGGCTTATATGGGGAAGCTCGGGTATTCCAAGGAAGATTTGGCCAGCGTTCCCGAGGGAGCGAATATGATGCTCGGCTGTGGAAATCCCCTGGCGCTCGCCTCCGTTAAACCCGGAGAAACGGTTGTTGATCTGGGCAGCGGGGGTGGTTTCGACTGCTTCCTGGCCGCCAAGGAGGTAGGTGAAACGGGACGGGTCATCGGGGTGGACATGACCTCGGACATGATTTCCAAGGCCAGAAGAAATGTTGAAAAAATTCAAGCCACGAATGTTGAGTTCCGTTTGGGCGAGATCGAGCACCTGCCGATCGCCGATAATACCGCCGATATCATCATGTCTAATTGTGTGATTAATCTTTCCCCGGATAAAATAAGCGTTTATCGTGATGCCTACAGGGTCTTAAAACCGGGAGGAAGGCTGGCCATTTCCGATGTGGTGGCCACTGCTCCTCTGCCGGAAGACATCAAGAGTAACCTCGCTCTGCTCAGTGCCTGTATCGGCGGCGCGGCCACGATCGAAGATACCGAGGAGATGTTGAGGCAGGCCGGGTTTCAGAATATCAGTGTTAAATCCAATGACAAGAGCCGGGAAATCATCCGGGAATGGGATCCGGGAAAAGCCAGAAAAGCGACGGATTATATCGTTTCGGCCTATATCGAAGCCAGAAAGCCTTCTTAACAACTTTTGGTATAAGGTTTTAGGTGTAAGGTTTTCCTTTAACCTCGCACCTCGAACCTTTAAACCCATTGGACCTATTACTAATTTCAAATAGGTTTGGTTAGTATTGATTGGCCCCCTGAGGGGCATTGTCGATCAACCGGCCGAGGTTACCCTTGAAAGTGTTGCCCCGAAGGTCCTTGCTTAGAAAAAGGGTTGTTTCGGCGCCCAGTCCGGCCAGCGAGTCGCCAAGATCGAAAAGATTATCATGGGAATTATTCAAGGCATTTCCCGGGCTGGCTGAAAAGAAGATCCCGACTTTCCCGACCTTCCCCTCAAAGGTGTTATTGGCAAACAGCGAGTGGTTGAGAGAACTGCCCATGTCCAAACCGGCCAGCCGGCCGAAGCCGATGGTCACCGCTCCGGGAGGAAACTCTCCCTGGTGCGACTCGAAGCGAAAACGGTTCCCGGTAATTCTCAGGTTCTCCCCGCTGAGGCCCAGTCCCCAGCCTTTTCCCCGCTTGACAATGTGGTTGTCTTCGATGCGCACCGCGTCGACCTTTAGATTTCCGCAGATCAGGATGGCAAAGGAGGACGGCCATCTTGGGCCCGGTGTGCCGGTCACATCGATCCGGTTGCCCTTGACGATAATTTCGGACGGACCGCTGGCGGCCGTGGGGTCCCCGGCCCCGTATCGGCCATAGCGGTTACCCAGAATTTCGATGGCCTCATCGATCCCGGTAATGACATTGTTGACCACCCTTATCGTGTCGTGGTTGGAGTAAAAAATCCCGAGCAGTTGTTCGTCGTCGGCCGGCTGGCCCCGGTACCCTCCCAGCTCGACCAGGCAGTTTTCGACCGTGAAGTCCCCCCGGGCCTTGACGCCTGTGCTCCAGATGGCGTGGACATAACGAATCTTCCCCGGAAGCGCCGTGTTGGCCGGATGGCTGATACGGCAATCGCGAAACTCGAACCCGGGGCAGGAAACGATAAAGATAATCTCACAAGCCCACTCCCGGAACCAGATACCCTCGAAGACAGCCGGATGGTTATCGCCCTCGATGGCAAGGCGAATCGGTCCGCTCTCGAATTCCCCTCCGAGCCCGGGCGTCAGCACTTCTCCGCCGCCGCGAATCACCGTTCGCCAGGTGCTTCCTTCTTTCAGGCCGGTTACGCGCACCCCCCGACGCATCCACAAGGTTCGCCTGGGTGAGGCAGTTCCATCCCCGAGGAAAAAGGTGCCGGAGCCCAAGGCGATCGTCCCTCCGGCGCCGGTATGATCAAAGGCCCATTGCAGATTTCTATAATCGTCGGCGTCATCGCGGGGACGGACTTTTATGATTTTGTCTCCGCTTTTCCCCTGGATATGGTCGGGGTCGGGATTAATGATGCCCTTCGGGTCGGGGGGATGGCCGGAAACCGCGCCATTAACCGGGGTACTCATGAAGCTGAGGGCCAGGGCCATCGCCAAAACAAGACTGCCAATCGTATTTCTTATTCTTTTCTTCTCCCAAAGGATCATCATCGATTTTGAAAACTCCCCCTTTGTTCCGGTTCAATTTATCTGGAGAGATGATCAATATTCTAACATTCGGCTGAACCGGTTTCAACCCAGCCGGCCCGCACTCTGCAATTTATCGGCTACGCCTTTCATCCCCAATTGTTCGAGTCTGGCCCGGGTCGGACGGCCATTTGATTTATTCCAGCCGCGGACATCATAAAACCGGTCTTTCAGGGCCTCCCATTGAACCCGATCCAGAGGGGCCGCTAAAGATTGGGCCCCCATCCGCCTCTCGAACCACAGCCGGTGAAGGTCGTCCTGCTCCCGGATCCGGTTCTCTCTCAAAACCGCGACTGCCCGACGCAGGTTAACGATCCGTTCACCGGCTTCCCACAATCGGTCCACTGAATAATCGAGGCCGGTAACGGCGGAAAGGACACGGGATTCAAAAATGCGGATGTCCAAGGCCGGCGGGTGAAAAAAGCTGGCGGGCATGCTGGAATATTCGCAGATCGGCAGGGAATTCTTGATGCTCTGGTGATTCTGCACCCAGGCGGTCTGGTATTCGGTCCGGTCATAGACATTTTTCCTGCCTCCGGTCATATCGCCCCCGGGCAACCCGAAGTGGGAGGCAACTTGGGTATTGTAGCCAAAGCCCTGGTAGGGGAGGGTGTAGTCATGGCAGGAAGAATAGGGGTCGCGGGTATCCATGGCCCAATGCAGGGCTGACCCAACGTTTTCAATGTGGTGACTCGTATAACCCCAGGCCGGAAAAGCGGCGTTAAAGGCCGCCTGTGCGCCTGGCCCCAGTTTCTCTGCGGCCCGGGCCGTGCCCTGGGCAAGAAGGCTCTTGCCGCTGGCCATACCGTTGAGCAGCTCAGTCAGGAATTGATGATGGACCGCCTGCCCGCCGAATTTAGACTGGCTGAAATTATCAATAATAGGAATGGAGGTCAAGCCCAGGGCTTTTTTGTCCACTATCCCCCGCATGGCCAGCAGCCAGGACATAATGCCCAACAGTTCGTAGTTGTTGATCCCCAGTTTTTGGGAGAGGATATTGCCTTCCCAATACCCTTCGGAACTGCCCCCGCTGAACCAGCCGTACCAGGCTTCCACACACATCTGACCGCCCTTGCCGATGCCCGGAATGTCATAGAAACCCAGACACTGATAGGTGCAACCGTGGCATCCCCCCATTCGTTTGAGGCGGTTGGTGCGCATATCGGCGGCTATGACGCCTCCGGTTAAGGGATACCGGCCCCAGGCCTGGGCCCCGCCCTTCAGCCATTCATCGGCCTCCATCCGTTCCTTCTGGAGCTTCATCAGGGCTTCCGGTCTGGCGACTTTCATCGATCCGCTGCCTTTGACCACGATAGCCTTGAGGTTCTTGGAGCCCATCACCGCTCCGTATCCGCCCTGACCGGCGGCGCTGGCGGTCTCGTTAAGGATAATCGCCACCCGGCACAAGTTTTCTCCAGCCGGACCGATGGTCAATACCGAGGCCTTGGGGTAGGTAGCCATCAGGGCCTTTTGAGTTTCGAAAGTATCCTGGCCCCAGAGGGATTTGGCATCGTTCAGTTTCACCTGATCATCGACTATAGAAAGGTAGACCGGCCGGTCGGATTTGCCCACGATGACCAGGGCATCGTAGCCGGCATATTTTATTTCAATGGGAATTTTCCCCCCGATCCCGGAATAGGCGAAGGTCTCCTGCGGATAGGCCTGGGGAGCGATGCCGCAGATTTCCGCCCGGCTGAATGGTCCGGCGGTCCCAGTTACCGGTCCAATAGAAATAAGGAGGGGGCTTTGGGGATCAAAGGCGTTCACTCGGGGGCAGCCCATTTCCCAGAAGATCCTGGTGTTCAAGCCGATCCCGCCCAGATATTTCTCCGGTTCAAAATCGGAAGTGGGCACCACGCTGATTTTCCGGGTGGTCAGATCCACCCAGAGTATTTTACCGGTCCAACCGTATGATTTCATGGCTACCCCCTCTCCTTTCCGGAAACCTGGCGCAGGGCCTTCATCGTGCAATATTCCATACAGATCGGCCCCTCGGCCCGGCCGCGGCACAAGTCGCATTTAAAGGAGACCTTCTTCTCCGGCTGCACATGGGCCCGGGGAGGAGAAAACCGACAAGCCTCGGTACAACTGCCGCAACCTTCACATTCAGCCGTATTGACATATTTCACCCCGGTTTTGCGATCCAGGCACAAGGCCTTATCTTTCTTGGGGCAGGCGAAATAGCAGTCGGGGGATGCGCATTGCTGGCAGACATGGAAGGTATATTCGATGTTAAAGGGGTCGCGCAGCAATTCATTCCGCGACAGGGAGGAGCCGTATTCCTTTTCATGATAGAAGGCGCACATCAATCCACAAACGCCGCAGCCGGCGCACAGGCTCGCGTCATGGACAATCAAGGCGGATAGGGGGACCCCCTCCAGGCCCTTTTGAGTTCCGGATTTTGCGGACCCGACAGCAGCAGTGGCCAGGTTTGAAACCGCGCTTACGGCGATAACGGTGCCCGCCCCGGCCATGAACTGACGCCGGGTAATTTTCAACTCTTCAGGTTTTTTGTCAGCCATCGATATTCCCTTCCCTAGTTTCTTTGGTACAAGAGTATAAAATAAGGCCAAGCCGGTATCAAGAAGAATAATGGGGGGGAATGGAGTATTCGTAAAAAACTATTACGGTGGTTTTGTAAAAATCCTGGCCACTCCTTTTTCTTTTTCCTTGGCGGCATCGTTCGGTCAAAGAGAAGAAAAATTCATTGTCTAAAATACCTAATAAATTAAATGTGTTTTAACGATTTAGCACGCTTCGGCTGCCTCAGGCGAGCCTGCGAATCTGAGGAAAGGCTGAAACCACATAGAGGGCAACACCCAGCACCACCAGGCCGCTAAGTCCTATCGCCAGTTGCTCTCCGGTCAGTGAAGCCACGGAACCGCCGATCATTCCGCTCAGGGGCATCATGCTCCAGGTCAGGCCATAGAGACCCATGACCCGGCCGCGTAATTCGTTGGGAACCTCCGCTTGAAAAACACTCTGACCGGTGACCATATATAACATATATAAGGCGTTGGCAAATCCGCAGGCCGCAAGGGTGATCCCGTCAACCGGTAGACGAGCCAACCAATGCCTATCACTTGCACCTGCCATCCGATCACGGAAACAATCACGCCGGACCAATAAAGGCGGAAGTTACGGTGCCGCAGCGCAGATATCACTTTCAAACTTGAATATCCTTCATGGTCCTCAAGATTCGCTTAAGAGAGGTATTTGAGGATTTCACTCCTGGTTCTGGCCATTTCGAAGGGCTTTACTTCCATGGTCACGGTTGAGGCGTATCCTTTTTCCCTGAGAAGGGAGAATATTCGCGGATAATCGACGATGCCTTCGCCAAGGGGCAGGTGCAGGTCGTCTTTGTGGGACGCCCCTCCCTTGTTGTCATGAACATGGATATGCTGTATCCGATCAAAACAATTCCGGATAAAACCAAAGGAGGTATTTTCCTCGGTCATAAGCTGGGCGTGGCCTATGTCCAAGGTCATCCTCAGGTCAGGGACCTGGTCGAAGGCCGGAATAAAACTAGGATAGGGCTCGCTCAAATTCTCAAGGCACAAAACAATCCCCCGGCTTTTGGCAGAGGTCACCATTTCGGCTATCAACTCAATTTTTTGCAAAACCAGGTCATGGGCCATCCTCCTTTCGTCCAGCCAGAAATGGAAGGTTCCCTTCCTGACTCCAACCGAGGCCGACAATTCAAAAAGTCTTTTCAGGCGGGGCAGGAAACGGTTTCTGAGATTGGCCAGATCAACGGGGTCCCCTTCATTGGGGTAATGGGCCAGATAAAACAGTCCGTATTGGTTTTTCACTTCCAGGAGTTCATCAATCTCCCCCTCGATCCGTTCCGGGACATAAAGAGAAATCTCAGCATAGGGATATCCGAGCTTTCCCACCTCATGAATCTGTTCGATAGAGTGGGCTCTACCGCCGATAATAGCCATTCTCAATTTCTCCCCTTGTTTAAGACCAGACCTTCGGTTCAAAGATTATAACCCGGGCAAAAATTCCACCAAACTGATCTTTTAATGGTAAGAACCAACCCTGGGACCCTCCACTTTGGGAAACCTTGAACCCTGTTTTGTCCACCAATATAGTTAATAATTGCCCGATATGTCAATGAAGGATAGGTGGGCGCCTTCCGACTTCCCGCTTCCGGTTTCGGAACCACTCGCTTTTGATAGCGAACATTATCGGCACGATACGGTTCGCGTTTTCCGGGGGATACCGGCTCTCGGGAGCTGCTTTTCTCCTTGACCAGACCCCTTTCTTTTTTTATACTCTTCCGATTTAAAAGGAAATTCTTTCCACCCATTGAGTCTGAGGCAAGGTTTCAATCCTTGCCTCTGATGACACACCAAAAAGATAAAGTATGTTTTCTCCTTCCACCGTCTATTTTCTTTATCTTCTGGCCCACTTCTGCGGATTTGCGGCCATTTATCTGTTAATGCGGAAAATGCTGATCAATACCGGACAACCCCGAAAGCACGCCATTATTTTCGCCCTGGTGTACCTCTGTTGCATCTTCATCATCGCAAAAATCCTATTTGACCTGTTCAATTCCAATCGGCCTTTCGACTTTTTCAATGGTATTAATCCGGCCCACTACTTCGAACCGGGTTTTTGGGGATGGATGCTGGCTTTTTTGCCCCTGAGCGCGCTCTATCCCTTTTTCTTTAAATTGAACCGCTCTGAGTTTTTTCGCGCCCTGGCCCTGGCGCTGCCGATCGTCATCTTCTTTCAAAAGATGGGTTGTCTGGAAGCCGGATGCTGCATCGGCGTGGAGAGCCACCTGCCCTGGTGTTTTGCTTACCCCAGGCAATGGGGCTCATCGGTTTACGGCCCACCCGTTCATCCTGTTCCGATTTATGATGCAATCCTGATGCTTCTACTGCTAATGGCCCTAAGAGCCATGGATCGCAAAGAAACGATCCGGCCCTACCTCTACCCCATATTCCTGTTATTATACAGCCTCAGCCGTTTTATGACCGAAATGCTACGGCCCATTTCCAACGAGCATCTATCATCGAGTCAACTATTTGAGCTGGCCGCCATGGCGCTGGCTCTGGCCTTGCTCACCGTAGGACGCAAACCATGGCTGTGGATACTTGAGCAGACGCCCAAATGAGGAAGGACAAAACCCGCCATTGATTTTGCCCTCAAGGGAGGGATGAAGGTGTATGAAAAAGTCAAGTTCGTCAGGCGGCTATCTGAGAAAACAAACCTCAACCTGTAGTATGGGAAGAAACCGATCGGCTTGGCTCAAACATTTTGGTATGAACAGTCTAGGGATGATCCGCTCGCGAAAATTTGAGCCTGTCCAAGCCGAAAATATTTTCGCCGCCGCCTGAAGGCAGATTATATCTTATGGCCAGATCCAGGGGACCGGCAGGCAAATGCCGCATTCCCAAATCCTGTAATGGTCCCACCTGTTTTCCTTTCCCATAGAGATCAAGGGGTGGCCCCTGCTGTTTTCCATTGAGGAAAACCTGGGCCGTGGCAGCGTTCGGGGTCCGGGGAAATTGTCCTTCCATCTTCCAGGTTCCTTCCCGGGGAATCTCAATCTGCCAGAAAATCTCAGCGAAACCGCCGGCGGTTTTACACTCCAGAAGCCCTGCAGGTGAGGGCCGGTTATTATAGGACCTCCCGGGTTCTAAAGTTTGACAGGTCACCGGTTCTTCGGCCTTTACAATCCGGTAGGGGTATAGCTCGGCCTTCATTTGCACCTGACGGTCAGAGGGTTCGAGCTTATAGATGGCCGAGGTTTTGTCCTCCCAGACCAGTTGCAGCCCGTTATCGGGATCGGTGGCCAGCCTAACCAATCCCCCCTGTTCTTTCAGGGTCAGGGCATATTGGGCTCCAAACTCCCTTTTTAAGTAACGGGCCGTATCGGCCACATTTCCATAAGTAATATTTTTGTAGAGTCGGTACAAACGGGGATCAAGTAGATAGGTGAAATTGAGATTCAGCCCGGTTACCCAGAGGTTGTGATGATTATTGAAAAAAAGATCAGGGAAGTTATCCCATTGTTCATTAAAGACGATGGTCTGTCTGGAAGTGTGGGATTTGAGCCAGGAAGAGGCGGCGGTAAAGCGATCCGGGGGCGCGTCCTCTTTGATTTCCTGAACGGTTTTATAGGCCCGAACCCCGGCTGAAAGAAAAAGGGCGGTGAGGATCCCGGCCAATACGGCTTTATACGCCCGGGATGTCAAACCCTGCCTGTTGTCGGAGGTCAGTTTGCTAAAGCGGGAGACCCATTGGTCTCGATGGTCGAAGACGGCGCTGGCGAAAAATACCACGGCCAAAGGGGGCCAATACTCAACAAAACGCCGGGCCTTAAAGAAAAGTATCAACATCATGGAATTGGCTAAAAACCAGAAGAGGGTTCTTTTAGAAATGGGGCGGTCCGAAAAGGCCAGGGTGAGAATCCCCAGAAAAAGGACCAGCCAGGCCCCTTGAGTAGTTTGGAAAAGAGTCCAGCTCGGATAATTCAACCATTCAGCAGACAGGGGTACGGAGGACTCGCCTCCGGCGAATTGGATGACATGTTTATAAAGAAAAACAATATCTTGTGGGAAATAAGGGTTTATTATAAAGCCGAGGCCCAATCCTGAGATGGCCCAGGCAACAGGCTTCCAGTCCCATTTTTTCTCTACAACCAGGCCTGACAGGCTGTATAGGAGGGTTAAAGGAATAAGGATAACGGAACCGTGATAGAGCCAGGCATAAAAGAAGCCAAGCGGCAACAGAAATCTATTTTTTCCCTTTTCCATTAAAATGATGGCAACCATCATAAAGATGAGACTGACGGCCTGGATGCGGGTCTGCCCCAGACGGTAAAGCATGGTATTGCTGCTGGCTGCCAGTACGAGCGCCCAGATCCAGGCATAACGGAACCAGGCCGAATCCGGGGTGTCCAAACGCCGGATGACAATATAGACGGTAAAAAGGGCCAAAGCCGCCCAAAAAATTCCGGCTCCCAGGGCCGACAGATAAAGATCGTCGAACCAGGTGAAAGGAATCAGAAGGAGGTGATAAAGAAACTGGTGGTCCACCCAGGTGGTTTTGAATAGGGTCCCCTGCAGCCAGGGGAAATCCCAGATCGCCCCTTCCTGCCAGATCAACCAGGCGTATTTTATATGGAAATAGGAATCGTTGCCCGAAAGGTGGGGGGCAAGTAATTGAATGACCCAGAAGAAGACAATAAGACAAACAAAGACTAATCCGGCCTGAAAGCCTCTTGATTTTCTCGAAAACCGGGAGGCCCCTCTTTTTTTATTCAATTCATGCCTCGTGAAGGCCGGAAACGGGATAGGGGGATGAAAAAAAGAACGCTTTCCCAATAGGATGGCGAAAGCGTTCAGGATTTTTTATTGCACTGATATACAACGAATTTTTTTAATCACAGTTCTTTCCCCAACAAGTGTAAATGCCTCCACTGGGTCCGGTAATATACCAACTTGTGCAACCATATGAATATGCCCAATTGTTACACTGACTACTCCGACTGTCTGAACTTGTTGAATACTGGCTCATTGTCCCGAGACTCGTATCGTGATTATTGTTGCTCCCTCCCGAAGAGCTGCCGCCGCCATCACAGCCGATTATAAGGACAGCGCCGGTAATAACGGTGATAAGAAAAACATACAGCCACAGGATGTACTTTCTCAGGTAAATTTTCATGTGCTTTCTCCTCTTCTTATCTGCTTGTAGGGTAAGCCAATTTTTTCTTTTTACCGCTCAAAATTTTGTTTATTTTAATATTTCAGACTTGTCAAGTGGAATTTAAAAACTTTTTAGGTAATTTTATTAAAAATTGCCAATGGGTCGCCCAGGTGCTAATATCGTCGTCTGTAAAGACCGAGAGGACTTATGGAAATTTCAGCTTGGCTGGCAAAGTAGATAAGGAGGTTAACCATCAACCAAACAGCCAGAGATCGACAGGCAGTTTTTGGCCCCGGGTACACGTGCCGGGAGCGACTGCCTTGCGGGTCGGGGTGTCCTTAGGGGGAAAAGTGAAAAAGAAGAAGACGATCACGAAAAGCGATAATAAACGAAAACCGACGGGGAAAAAAGCCGTTGAGGAATCCCTGAGTTTTTTTGACTTCATCCGGAAAGGCAATCCCCGCCTCTTTGCCCATCACCCGGATCATCCGGCCTTTGAGGATCATGTCTGGACTTACCATGGTCTTTATTTCTGTAAAGGATGTACGATGACCTTTGCCGGGATACTCCTGGGCGGGATCTTTTATCGGCTGACCGGGTGGCTCCAATGGTTTTCCGAGATTCAAATAGGCCTCCTATTCCTGGTCCTGCTTCTGCCTTCAGTGGCGACTTCTCTGATACCTATTCCCAGAATCTTTAAACATATAACCAGATTCCTGCTGGGGATCCTCGTAGCCGCGGCAATAATCATGCTTTTTATTACCGATTCCTGGGCTGTCCGGCTGGTTATTGTCGGGACTTTTCTGGCGGTGCGCACTCCGCTGGAAAGAAAACGGCGTCGGGATAATGAAATTCTGATCAGCCGGTTCTCATTAAAGGCCGCCAAAAAAGCCAAACCAGAAAAAGTCTTATAACTGGAATAATCCCCGATTCCTTCGAGTATCCGCAGGCGGTCTTGGGGTACTTTTCATTGTTATTCTTGGGCCCAGAAATTAGCGGTTGGTGGCTAAAAAGGGGGATACGGTTTTAAAGAAAGTTGATAATAGACGGTAAAAGACTGCTCCTCCGGATAACAAAACAGCCGAGAAACCTGGAGGGGTTTCTCGGCCGGTCAATAGAAAAGAGGGAAACAGTTTTACCGCTTTAGTATTTTTTTTTACAAAAACTGGCTTGACAGAAGAAAAGGCCTGTGAAAGCGTGGTCTCCTGCCATTCTTTTTAAGCCTTGGGTGGAAGCTCTTTCAGCTCTATTTTCAACACAAAATGAGCCCGACGATTCTTAGCCCAGGCCTCCTCAGTGGATCTTGGGTCCATGGGTTTCTCCTCGCCGAAACTGACCGATGAAAGCCGGTTGGCACTGATCCCTAAGGAGATCAGATATTGCATGGCCGCATCAGCCCGTTTTTGGCCCAAGGCCAAGTTGTATTCGGCGCTTCCTCTTTCATCGCAGTGCCCTTCGATCAAAGCCTTGGCCGAGGGGAATTGTTTCAACCATTGCGCTTTTCTGTTTAGATTTTGTTTGGCCGAATCAGAAAGAAGATACTGATCGAAATCAAAATAAATGTCTTCGGATTCAAAGCGGGCCCTTTCGGCGGCTTCTTTCTGCCGCCTGGCTTCTTCCTCTCTCAAAGCCTTTTCCCTTAATTCCCGTTCTTTACTACCTATCTCTTTCTTAGATTTTTCCGTCTTATCCTCCATAGCAGTCGGTGGCTTGGTAACCGTTCCTTCGCTTTTGATTTTTTTAGTGCAGGAAAGAAGAAAAAGACTGGAAATAAAAAACAACAAGATCAATGCCCCAAAACCAATTTGTTTTGCCTTCAAAGTATTATCCTCCTTTTAAGATTAAGAATGAAAATAATTAAAATTCCGCTATGTTAGTCGCCGCTTTCGGCCTTTTTCGGTCGCGGCCCCTGCCAGGCCTATCGCTGATTCTCCGCCCCTTTATGGCTGATTCTATTTTTTTATATCCGCAGTCGGAGGGGGGGTAGTCTGAGCCGGAACCGGTGTAACTTTTACAGGAGCCGCCACCGCTTCTTGATACGTCGAACATCCCGACCCGAAAAAAAATAAGAAAGACAGAATAAAAAGGACTGCCGACAATTTCATCCAACGTTTGAAGGAGATCATTTTTGTTCACCTCCTTTCCCGGTTGGGATAGTGCGAAAATGGGATTTATCCCCCGACGAGTTCTTTTTTCATATTTGATGGTGTCACGTCCCTGACGGGACAATGACTGTAAGATAACCTTAATAAAATATTGATTTTTATAGAAATGGTTGGTATACTAATTAATATATTTAAAAAATGATGTCAAGAAATATTTTTTTTTCTTGAGGTGATACGGTGGACCAATCGGAATTAATCGCTGAAGCCATCAATGATTTAAGAAGAGTCTTTCAGGTTATTCAGGAATATTGCAAAAAGGTTGAACATACTACCGGGTTGACCAGTTCTCAGCTTTGGGCCATTAAGGTCCTGGCCGAAGGCGCTCCGATGATAGTTTCGGAATTGGCCCGACGGATGTATCTTCACCCGGCAACCGTGATCGGGATCCTCGACCGGCTGGAGGTTCATGACCTGATCAAGAGGACCAGATCGCAGGAAGATCGTCGGGTCGTCTGGGTGGCATTGACCTTAAAAGGGAATAAACTGGTGGCCACCGCCCCGGAAGTGGCCCAGGGCTTACTGGCCATGGGGTTGGAAAAAACACCCCTCACCGAACTGAAGGAAATTAAAAAAGGGCTGAAACGGTTGGTTTCGATTCTGGGTGCCGAGGGTACTCTCCCCCATCTTATTTTGTCTCAGGAAGTAAGCCTCCCGCTCAAGAGGAAAAAAGGGCGGGCAAACAAAAATCATACACTTACTAAAGGGAATCCTCAAAAGGCTAAGGATATTGTGAAGAACGGTCAATAATTTTAAGAGTGCAGTGAGTTACCCAGGGGAGGCACCGGGAAAATCCTCAAGTCGATCCTGCGGAAGAATCTGCGATCCGCCTTAGAATTGGACTCTGCGGGTGAGAGCGCCGTCACAGATCAGGTTCGTGCCGCTGATGAAGCTGGCGGCCGGACTTGAGAGAAAGACGACCGCGTTCGCCACTTCCTGCGGCGTCCCCATGCGGCCCGTCGGGTTTCTGGAGAGGGCGTTCTTATAGATTTCGGCGGCCTGCTGTTGGATCCTGTGCCACACTCCGCCTTCGAAATAAACCGTTCCCGGAGAGACGAGATTGGCCCGGATGTTGTCCCGAGCCAGTTGAACAGCGAGACCCTTGATGTAGGGAACCAGCGCTGCCTTTACGCCGGAGTAGGCCTGTGGCCCTTCCACCTGCACGGCCGAGGTGGTGCAGATGGCCACAATGGCGCCGGCCCCCGATTTCTTGAGAAAGGGCAGAGCGGCTTCCACCGCGTTGACCGTTCCCAGAATGTCCAGCTCGAACCCGCGCTTCCAGGAGGCCGGACCGGCGCCCACGTCCATGGCGCTGACGTTGGGCACCAGGATGTCGATTCCGCCCAGAATCTTCTCCGCGCTCTCGATCCAGGACTTCAGGGTTTCACCCTGGGCCACGTCGACTGCCGAACCCGTGGCCTTCACTCCCAAGGCTTCCAGCGCGGCCACCGCCTGCTTCACCTCATCTTCATTGCGGGCGCAGATACCCACGTCGCACCCTTCACGGGCTAAAGTCTCCGCGATGGCGCGTCCGATCCCTCGCGTCCCCCCCGTCACGATCGCCTTCTTCCCCTTTAATCCCAGGTCCATCATCTCTCCTTTCCCCGGCCACCGGAAACCAAGAGTCCGGTGCCGGCGGCCGTACGCCCGATCCCTTTGCCTCGTTCCGCTTCTATCGGGATTGCCCGGTCCATTTGATAAGTTGTCGCTTTTTCAATAGGAAGTATAGGGAAAGAAAAAGATAGGGTCAAGGGAATAAAGAGAATGACGAGATTTCACCTCGGCAACTTCTCAATTTGGGTTGCGACCGCAGACATCACTTCCGCAACCGTCAGGTCGTCGAGGCATCTGCTCTGCTCTTTTCCATCACAACCTTTTTGGCGACAAGGGACGCAGGAGAGGTTGCGGTGAACAACCAGATGTTCGGGTCCTCTGGGCGCCCAGGAAGCGGGTGCCGAGGGACCGAAAATGCTTACCGTCGGCGTGCCAACAGCCGCGGCGATGTGCATTCCCGCACTGTCCACACCAATGAATAAGGCGCAGGCTTTCAAGACGGCAGGAAGCAGGCCCATAGGAGTCTTTCCCGCGAGGTTGTAGGCCCTGGGGCCGCAATACCGGGCAATAGCTGACGCGCGCTGCCTTTCGTCGGCAGACCCGACAAGGCACACCGGAAGTCCATAGGTTGAGGTGATTTGACCAATTAACTCAATATATTTGGGTGTTGCCAATTCCTTGTATCGCCATGACGAAAAGGGCTGAAGGGCAATAATCGGTTGGTTTGGAGGAACCTGCTCTTCGGCAAAAAGGGCTTTGGCCTGTATTAATTTTTCATCAGGGACCTCCAATCGCGGTAATGGGTCTTGCGTCCTCACATTATAGGCAGCCAATAGACTCGAGTAATAGTCCGCCACATACTGACCAACTTCATAATCCAGGAGATTCAGGTGCGTTGCTATACGGTTCTGCCAAAACCGTCCGTCTCGGTTGTAGAAGGAGATTCTTTGCCGGGCACCTGACAGAAAGGAGATAATGGCGGAGCGATCCCCAAGTCTGAGGTTGATAGAAAGGTCAAAATGAAAACGCCGTAAATGAGTGACAAAGCCTTTCTGGTATTGGACCTCTTCGATCAGGGAGCGCTTTTCCTGATTTATTGAAATCTCTCCATTGGCCCAGGGACAGTCTGCCATCAGTCCCCTTACTTTCTCCCGGACGGCAACCATCAGTCTGGCGTCTGGGAAATTCTCACGCAGGGCCCTGAGGCAGGGCAAAGAAAGAACGACATCCCCGATATCGCCGAGTTGTATCAACAGGATATTCTTGATATTTTTTGAGATGGCGGAACTTCCTTTAACCTGCATGCCGTCAACCCGTCAGTGAATCATATCTAAAGAACTTGTTTCAAAAAAACGAAATGAAGGGGAGGGTTGATCGGTTTTCAACCCACCCCTTCCTATTGTTTTATGCTTGGTTTGTCTAGGCCAACCAGTCGATAACCAGCCTTCCGGCGGTTAAACCGCTTCCACCACGGTGGCGATGCCAACCCCGCCGCCGCCGCAGATCATCTGCAGGCCGGCCCGGCCCTTGGTTCGCTTGAGATGATGGGCCATCTCCCCGAAATAGATAACCCCGGAGGCCCCAATGGGGTGGCCCAGGGCAATGGCCCCACCGGTCGGATTCACCCGGGGATCAAAACGATCGTAGCCAAGCTCATCGGCAAACTGGAGCAGGGGGGAAGCAAAAGCTTCGTTGGGCTCGATGATGTCCACATCATCGATGGTTTTTCCGGCCCGCTGGAGGGCCTTCCTGGCGGCCGGGATGGGAGCCAGGAGCATGGGTACCGGCTCGCCTCCGGCCACGGCGCAGGATACAATTTTGCAGAGGGGCTCCAGTCCCAGGGCCTCGGCCTTATCGGCACTCATGAGCAGGACTGCACCTGCCCCATCGACGATTTGTGAGGAATTTCCGGCACTGACCAATCCTTTTTCTTTAAAGGGTGTGGAAAGGGCCATTAGATCCTGAAGGTACCCCTCCGGATCGTCCACGGCCTTGACTCGCAGGACCTCGTCTTTTTCCACCTTCCGGGTCACGCCATCCCAGGTAAATTCAAAGGGAATGATGTTTTCCGCATGCCAGCCCTTCCGCTCGGCCTGGACCGCCTTCTGCATGCTCCACCGGCCAAAACGTTCCAGGTCTTCCCGGGTATGCTTCTGGTTCTCGGAAATTATTTCGGCACAAAGCCCCTGAGGTACGGACAGGCCGCCCTCCGCCAAACGGCTGGACAAGCGAACAGGGTATTTGGCATCCATGGCCACCTGAATATCGGACATCATGTTGTAGTGGGACATGATCTCTACCCCCCCGCAGACAAAAACATCTCCATCTCCGGCCATGATTTCATGAGTGGCGATATGGATGGCCTTAAGTCCGGCGTTGCAATACTGGTTCACCGTGCAGGCAGCCGCCTCGTTAGGAATACCCGCCAGGAGAGAGGCTATCCGGGCGATATTGGCCCCTTGCTCACCGATCTGGCTCAGGCAGCCGATAATGACGTTTTCGATTTCCTTTTCATCGAATTTGGAGCTCCGGGAATGGACCCGGTCCAACAATCCCCGGAGGATCCCGGCCAGGAAATCCTGAGCCGAGGCCTGGCAGAGCTGGCCCCCTTTCTCCATTCCCTTGCGTCCCGATTTGCCAATGGCGGAGCGCACTGCATCGATAACCACCACTTCCTTTTGACTTTTCATGTTCCAATCTCCTTTTCTAAAGGTTTTTTCTGTCGCCTTACCTGGGAAACCCACGAGAACTTTCCGTTATCCTTGGGGACGACTGAATCTGTCCGCCCAACTCAAGAATTTTCAAAAATTAAAGGTGGGGTATAAAACAAGAGGGATTATAGAATACAGAGAAATTAAGAGTCAATGAATATAAATGAGTAGCAATCATATCCTCCCGGCAAGCCGGAAGCTCCTTTCCGGATCGAATTTTGGGATTTTTTTCTGATAAGGGAACGTCAATTTTCATAAACTGCTCTTAAACGTTCTATCCCCTCTTGAGGAAGAGGCCCCTGGAGTTGGGCCGCGATCGCCTCTTCCAGATGGTCCAGTTCGGCCAGGCCGAAAATGACACAGGAGAGCTTCTTTTGGGCCAGGGCGAAGCGTATGGCGGTCTGGGCCCTGGTTCCATAATCGGTCCCGATTTCCTCAAAAACTGCCATGGCTTTGATCGTTTCACTTTCCACCGAGTCTCCCGGGGTGAGCGGTCTCTCCCGCCCTGTTCTGGCATCGGTGGCGATGACCCCTGCGGAAAAGACCCGGATACCCATAGCCGCCACTCCGAACTTTTCACAGCTATCCAGAATACCCGAGAAATCAAAGGTAGCCCAGGATCGCGGCAGGCGAAATCCGGCGCTGGGATTGAGAAGATTATAATAGACTTGTGCCGAGGCGATTCTCCTGCTCTCAATCACCTGAATAATGCTTGGCCTCTCCCCCAGGGCCGTGATCCCGAAGTGCTGAGTCAGCCCCTTATTCTTCATCCTTTCCAAACCGTCCAGGACACCGTCTTTCCTTAATACCTCAGAGGCGGCAATGGTATACCCTTTGGTCTCCGATCCAATCCGGTTATGCAATTGAAGCAAGGTGACGGAATTACGCTTAAGACGCTCCAGACTGGCCGTCAGGCTTCTTTCAATCTGCCCGCTGATGTCAGTCAGATCCCTGGTGTCCATAGTAACCTTGGTCGAGAGGTAGGGCGCATCGTCGATCTCCTTCAGGAGCCAACCCAGCGCTTCCTCGGATTTGCCCATTCCATAGGAGGGGGCGGTGTCGATCCAGTTGATTCCCGCCTCCAGTGCCCGCCGGACCGCCGCCCGTTTGGTGGCTTCATCCTGATTGATCAGAAGCCCGCCGACGGCTCCGCCGCCGAAGACCAGCTCGGAAACCTTCAGACCCGTCTGCCCGAATGGTCGATATTTCATAAACATTGCCCTTTCCGTTTCTAAAATTATCCTTGAAAGTTTCCTGCCGATCAAGGATAATCAAATACCATGGATGAGAGAAACTTTTACGACGAGACCCCGGAGACTAAAAGAGTCACCTACTCCTGTCCGAGGTGCCGCCAACAAGCCGAATTCCCGGTCCGTTGGCTGCGGCGGACCAAGAAGAAAAAACTGCCGCCCGGGGCCGGCGAACTGGACCGGGTCAAGTTCGCCAAGGCCCGGGATTACCTGGTGCGAGTGGATGATTTTCTGACCTGCCCCAATCCCCGCTGCCGGGGCCGCTTCGAAATTCCCAATGATCAGACTGTGGTTCTGCTCTAACCGGGAGTTTGAATTATCCGCCTTCTCCCGATAGAGCCTCGAAATAATTTTCATTCTGGCCAAGGCTCCAAAATTGAATAATCGTATTTCAACTTTTTCCTATTGGAGTTTTGTAGTACGTTTTTTCCGGTCCTTTTTAAATGACCACCAGGGGAGAGGATCTCCGCCTTCCATAAAATGAACAGCCGACATAAATACATCGATGACACAGGGATCGATCCTTTGCCCGGAAATATCGCCTAGCTTCTTATATAACTTAAAAGGGTCCTTCTCGATCAGTTTCCTGGGATGATCAATCCGTCCGGGATTGGTTAAAAGAGTTGAAAATCGAAGATCGTAAGACCATCGGTGAAGAACTGGAAAAGGGCATTTGGGAAGTACGCTCAAAAATCAGCCAGGGTATTGCCCGTGTCCTTTTCACCCTAACGGGAAACACAATGGTGCTGTTACATGGCTTTATAAAGAAATCACAGAGAATCCCTTCGGGGGACTTGACGACAGCCCGACAACGATTAACAACACTAAAAAAGGAATAAAACTATGAAGGATAAACACCTCGGTGATAATTTCGACGATTTCCTGCGGGAGGAAGGTCTGTTGGAAGAGGTGGAAGCGAATGCGATCAAGCGAATGGTGGCCTTCCAGATCTCCCAGGAGATGAAGCGGCGAAAACTTACCAAGACAGAGATGACCCACAGGATGAAAACAAGCCGCGCCGCGCTTGAACGTTTATTGGACCCAAGAAACCCTTCTGTTACTTTATCAACACTGGAACGGGCGGCATCAGCCTTAGGTAAAAAGCTTAGAGTGGAATTGGCTTAGACCTCCAGAAAGATTCGTGGAGGCAAAGGGTGGGCCTGTTTGTTCCTCTATGCAGTTCATCAACGAGATACTTGAATCTTCCTTTCAAACTCAACTCTCTTTTATCAGTTCCATCAACACCACGATCGAGCGTGGCTGGACAGGGTAGGTCGCGCCGGAAACGGCCGGGGCCCGGTCCCAGGGGCTTATGTCGTCAGGTGAATCCAGGGCGGTGTCGATCCAGCGCTGCCAGGCATTCTGAGAAGGGGGCAGTTCAAAAGCCAAAGGCTCCCAGAAGGCGTTGAGCATCATATGGATCAGCAACCGGCCGTTAAGAAACCAGGCGGTCAGAGCGATGCTTCGGGAATCGGGGCCCCAATCGGGCTGGTTAAGTTTGACCCCACGCCACTGAAGGCGGGCCTCTCGCAGGAGCTGGTTCAGCGAGATTTCCGGCGAAGAGGTCGAGTCATCCCTCTGCCGGCGGGCCGCGATCAGGGCCTTGGCGAAAAGGTGGATATCGGCATGTTTTTCCAGCAGCCGCCAATCCAGCCAACTGATCTCGTCCTGGCAGTAGGCGTTGTTGTTGCCAAGCTGGGTCCTCCGGACCTCGTCGCCCATGAGGAGCATGGGCGCGCCCAGGGAGAGCAGGGTGACAACCAGAAAATTCTTCACCTGCCGGTTGCGAAGTCCGGCAATGTCAGGGTTATCCGTAGGCCCTTCCACCCCGCAGTTCCAGCTCAGGTTGTCCTCGATTCCATCCCGGTTCCCCTCGCCGTTGGCCTCGTTGTGTTTATGGTTGTAGGAGACCAGGTCATTGAGGGTGAGGCCGTCATGACAGGTAATAAAATTAACGCTGTGGGCCGGTTCCTTTTCCTGGTAGCCGTAGATGTCCGGACTGCCCAGCAGGCGGGGGGCAATCCTGGAAACGGTTTCCCGGTCACCGCGCATGAATCTGCGCACATCATCCCGGAACCGGCCGTTCCATTCCACCCAGCTTTCACCGACAAAGCTGCCCACCTGGTAAAGCCCGGCCGCGTCCCAGGCCTCGGCGATCAGCTTGGTGCCGGCCAGAACCGGATCGGACTCAATCTCCCAGAGTACCGGGGGATTGGCCTGGGGTTTACCGGTTTCGTCCCGGGAGAGGATGGAAGCCAGATCAAAGCGGAAACCGTCCACATGCATGACATTGACCCAGTAATGAAGGCTGTCGATGATCATTCGACGGACGATGGAGTTGCCGGGATTGAGGGTATTGCCGCATCCCGAATAATTGGCGTAGAGGCCGCTGCCGGCTTCCAGCAGATAATAAGCCCGGTTTTCAAATCCCCGATAGCAGAAGGTTGGACCATTTTCATTCCCCTCCGCGGTGTGGTTGAAGACCACATCCAGAATGACCTCGATCCCGGCCCGGTGCAGGGCCTTAACCATGTCCCGAAATTCATCCAGCCCGCCGAGGGGGTCGCGACAACAGCAATAGCCGGCGTGAGGAACAAAGAAACTGACCGGGCTGTATCCCCAGTAGTTTTTTAAACCAGGGGGCGCATCCTGTTCATCAAAATGAAAAACCGGAAGGAGTTCCACAGCGGTGATTCCCAAATCCTGCAGATAAGGGATCTTTTCCATCAATCCGGTATAGGTGCCCCTCTTCTCCAAAGGGACACCGGAACTGGGATGGCAAGTGAAAGCACGGACGGGAAGTTCGTAAATGATGGTCTTGGAAAAGGGATGCTGGAGAGGCGCGTCCCCTTCCCAATCGTAACAACTCAGGTCGGCCACGACACTTTTCATGGCCGTAGCGGTGTTGTCCCCGGGAAGACCGATCTCCCTTCGGTTGTAACCCTCGGGGACCGCCAGGGCTTTTCCGTAAGGATCGAGCAGAACCTTCCGGTGATCGAAGCGTAGTCCTCTGCCCGGATCAAACGGTCCGGAGACCCTGTAGCCGTAGATCCGGCCGGGTTGCAGACCGGGGACGAAGACGTGCCAGTAAAAGTAGGTCCGGTTTTTGGCCGGGTCCAGGGGGATAACCCGGGAAGGACGCGGGGTATCGGCCCGGTCAAAAAGGAGCAGTTCCACTCCAACGGCATTTTTGGAATAGACGCTGAAATTGACACCCTCGGGGTAGACTGTGGCCCCGAGAGGGAAACTGATTCCATTTGGAGGTGAGTCGCAGAGCATCGAACTTTAATCAGGGATCATCGAGTTCCCTGATGTCCTCCCCCGGAGATTGGAATGATGATTCAGTATTTCATTATAATTGGACTTTGTCTCTGAAGCAAATTGAATCGTCACCCCCTCCGCCAAACAAGTCCATGCCGACCCAACAATTTATCTTCATTGACACACCCGCACCTATTCCCTATAATCCATTATTACCAAAGTGATTAATTTTAAAACAGGAAAAGCGATCAGGCGAGCTCAAAGATCATCTTTTTCAGCCTTGATGGACAAAGGAGGAAATAAGGATGCGAATACTGCGGGTCAATATGACCAAACTGGAAACTGTTTTTGAGGACCTTCCCCAGGACTGGCTGATTATCGGAGGCCGGGGCCTCTGTGACCAAATCCTGAAAGCTGAAGTGCCACCCCAAATCGATCCCCTTGGCCCGGAGGCAAAATTTATTGTCGCCACCGGACCGCTGGCCGGGACCCTGGCCCCCTCCTGCGGCCGGATCTCCGTGGGAGCCAAGAGCCCTTTGACCCTGGGAATCAAAGAAGCCAATTCGGGAGGCCCTGCGGGTCAGAAGATGGATAAATTGGGGATCAGGGCTATCGTGGTTGAAGGAGCTCCTTCCCAAGATAAGATGTATCTCTTAAGCATCTCCAAGAATGGCACTGTTCTCGAACCTGCCGATCCGTATCGAGGAATGAAAAATTATGAACTGGCCGATGCCTTATATGAAAAATTTGACAAAAAATCCTCGATCATATCCATCGGAATCGGTGGGGAACGGCGATGGAAATCGTCCAGCGTCGGTTTTACTGATACGGAAGGGCACCCGGCCCGGCATGCCGCCCGAGGCGGTTTGGGGGCGGTGATGGGGGCCAAAGGCCTCAAGGCCATTATCGTTGATGATCAGGGGACGGAGGCCGTGGATATTGCCGACAAAAAATTTTTCAGAGATACCATAAAAAACTGGGCCGAAGTCTTAAAAGCAGACCCTCAGGCTCAAGGCATGATGAAATACGGGACCCCGGCGGGAATCGCGCCCTTGCGGTCCATTGGTTCGGCCCCTTCCAAAAATTACAGCAGCGAACAGACCGAGGGTTTTGAAAATCTTTCCGGTCCGGCCTTTGAAAAGGTCAACCAGGAAAGGGGCGGCGGCTTGAAAGGCTGCATGCCGGGGTGCCTCATTCGATGTTCCACTTCCTATTATGGTCCGGATGGAAAATACCTGACCTCGGGCTTTGAATATGAAACCCTGGCGCTTCTTGGAACCAATCTGGGTTTGTCCGACCCGGATGTGGTGGCTAAATTGGACCGGCTGTGTGATGACCAGGGCCTGGATACCATCGAAATCGGAAGCGCCCTGGGTGTGGCGGCCAGCGCCGGCAAGATGAGCTTTGGCGATGCCGGGTCCGTTTTGGCCCTTTTTGATGAATTAGAAAAGGGTTCAGAGTTCGGTAATATCCTGGGTAATGGGGTCGTTTCCACTTGTAAGGCCTTGGGAATCACCAGAATTCCGGCCTACAAGGGCCAGGCCATTCCGGCCCATGATCCCCGGGTGGCCAAGGCCGCAGGCGTTACCTATACGACCAGCCCCATGGGTGCCGATCATACGGCCGGCATCACTTATGAAAAATTCAAGTCCAAGGACGGTCAAGTTGAAAGGTCCCTAAAGGCCCAGATTATAGCTGCCGCCTTAGACACTTTCGGGTACTGTTCTCTGGCCCGGATCGGGAACAGCCAGGCTCTTCTGGGTTTTATCAAAGACCTCCTAAACGCGCGGTTCGGCCTGGCACTGGAACTCGAAGACCTGGTTAGGATCGGCCGAGAAACCTTGAAAATAGAACTTGAGTATAACCGGGGGACCGAGTTTCATAAGATCCATGATCCGGACCCGGAATTTCTGAAAACCGAACCATCAGCCCCCATAGGGAACGTATTCGATGTGGACCCGGATGAGATAAAAGCTATTTGGGAAAAATTAGACAGTTTGGTTCCTTATTGATTTAGGAAGACGTCCTCCCTTGGCCCTGAATCGATTTGCCTCAGGGCCGAGGTGGAATGAGCGCCGGTTCTAAATAGGCCTGTAGTCCCCTACCTCCCCAATCAGGATATAAATTCAAACAGTTGGAAGAAGAATCCTGCCGGCCGAACTTCAAAGGTTGAAATATTGTTCCCGATGCTGTATATTAATAAATAAAACAAAGAACATAAAACTGTTCAATTTTGTTAAAGATCCTGGAAAAAGAAAAAGGGATCCTCAAAATCGGGAATAATAGTCTGATTCCTTTAGACCTCCGGGAAACCAACCATTTTTATCGAGGAGAATGTAATCAATGTCTAATCCGGAATCCCCACAACCCAATGAAAAAGGGGATTATTTTTTTGCTGAAATGGAAGAGGGGGAGCTGGTCATGAGACCTTTTTGCCAATGCGGCAACCCTCTGGCTGAAGATTATTTTTGTGAGAAATGCCAGCGCCAGTGCCGGTGTACTGATGTTGTTTGTGCCGATGAAACCACTTTCCGGTTTGTTCAGGATCACCCTCCGTTCAAAAAATTAAGGGTCTTTATCGCCTCCAAATGACCAAAGAAAAAAGGTTCAAGGTTCAAGGTTTGAGTTCAAGGAAAACCAGATACCAGAAAAGGATAGCCTTGTGCCATTTTCAAAAAATTTACTTTTTTATCTCTCCTGTGGCCTGCCTGATGTAGGCTATTGTCTTAAGAAAGGATTTTTTTATGGAAGAAACCAAATCCACCATTAAACCCGCTGCCCGGGGGGAAGGCATTATGCCCATCCATGGCACTTTCAATTTTAAATGCGGTCCTGGGGTGGGGTGTTTTACCCGGTGTTGCGGTGATGTAACCATCGTCTTGACCCCTTATGATATCCTGCGCCTGAAAAATCGCATGGGAATCTTTTCCGAAGATTTTATCGATCAATATACCCTGCCTTTAACCAGGAACGATTATGGACTGCCGGTTTTCGTCCTAAAAATGGGGGACGACCAGGACAAAAGATGTCCTTTCGTCAGTGCCGAAAAGGGTTGCTCTGTTTACAGCGAGCGGCCCTGGGCTTGCCGGATGTATCCCCTGGATACCCGGGAAGGAGATGAAGGAGATGAGGAGTATTTCGTGACAGCCGATCCCGGACAATGCCTGGGCCTGTCGGAAAACCATCCCCTGACTACGGAAGAATGGGAAAAAGGTCAAGGGTTGGATGTATATAAAGGTATTGAGGAATTATTTAATCAAATTACCTCAGCCCAACGTATCTGGGGGGATCATAAACTGGATGGGAAGGTCCAGAATATGGTTATGCTGGCCTGCTACAACACTGAACGATTCAGGAAATTTATTTTTGAAAGCAATTTTTTGAAACTGTTTGATTTTTCCCGGGAGCAGATCGACCTTTTTAAAACCGATGACCTGGAATTGTTAAAACTCGGTTTTAAGTGGCTCCAATTCGGACTTCTGGGAAGGTCCACTTTGCCTATCCGGGAAGAGGTGATTAAGGCCAAAGAGAAAGAGTTGGGAGTCACCCTGCCCAAGGATGACGGTCTTTGGAAAAACCCGGAAATCAAACCAAGTAAATAGGAAATTTTAATCAGAATATCTTTTAGCTTTTTTCAGACAGGATTTACAGGATTAAAAGGATTTTTGTGTCTTTCCGGAAGAAAGACACAAACCGTATCGTCCTGCGGGAAAAGCCTTGCTTCCGCTGGAAGCGGATTGAGGTTGGTCAGGGTCCCTTGGAGCCTGACCAAAGCACATGTAAATCCTGTTAATCCTGTCAAATAACTTTTTTATAATTCTTAAAATAGTATGAATCGTTAAGAACTATGGATCATCGCCAACCTTTCGAGTATCTGGATAACAATACTTTTTCCTTTGCCTGTCATCCAGGGTTGTCCTGCTTTACCGAATGCTGCCGGGATTTGAGACTGGCCCTGACTCCTTATGATATTCTCAGATTAAAAAACAAGCTGGGGGTGAATTCCGGAGACTTCCTGGACCAGTATACGACCGTCAAGCCCGGTGAACATAACGGCTTCCCGGCGGTTTTACTTAAAATGGGGGAAGACGAAGTTCGGCCCTGCCCCTGTGTCACACCTTCCGGCTGCCGTATTTATGAAGACCGTCCCGGGGCCTGCCGGATTTACCCTATCGGCCGGGCCTCTTCCCGGACCCAGGGCCAGGAACAAGCCAGGGAATTTCATTTCGTGGTCAAAGAACCGCACTGCCAGGGATTCAATGAACCTGAACAATGGACCGTTGAACACTGGGCCCTGGATCAGGGGCTTAAGCCTTATAGTTTTTTTAATGATGAATGGACGGGAATCATTACCCACAAGGGATCCCCGGGATCGGAAGAAGCGATTTCCAGAAAGATGCAGATGTTTTTTATGGCCTGTTACGATCTGGACCAATTCCGAAGATTTGTTTTTGAAAGCACTTTTTTGCGGCGTTTTGATATCCCGGAGGAAATAATCAAGCGGATGAAAACGGATGATGAGGAACTTCTCAAACTGTCCCTGCTGTGGTTAAAATTTTCCCTTTTCGGGGAGAAGGGCCTTCCGCTCAGACCGGAATGAAGGATTCCTTTTTTCGGAACTGACTCCTGTCCGAGAAATTTTTCATTACTCTTTCCCTTGGTTTTTGGCAGGGACAGAATCAAGGGGGAGGTCACTCTTACGACAAGAGGTACTTCGGGGAAATAGCGGAGTCTCGCCATCTTAAAAAGAGGATATACTCATTGGGGGGCTTAAAGGCCCGCACTTCGACCACCTTCCTTTCCGTATCGATCGAAACATAACGCATATATTCAGGGGAACAGGCGCCGGAATTGACGTAGATCCCTTTTCCGAAAGGACGGCAGGTCATCTGATGGGAATGGCCCATGACAATAATATTGTTTTTCCCCTGGATCAAGGCCTGTCGGGCGGCCATATCCAGCCGTTCAAAAAGCCGTTGTCCGAAATCATAGAACGGGCCTTCTAAAAAATCCGCCAATTTCCCCAGACCCTTGCGCCGCATGCCGCCGATGACCCAGGTGATGAAATAGGGCAGCCGCCCTTTTTCTCCGATGAAAGGGTCGAATTGATGGCCATGGATCAGCCAGATCCGCCAGCCGTCTTTTTTCAGCCGGATCTGTTTTAAGGTTCCCAAGATTTTTTGGGTGATCTGATCGTGATTCCCAAAAATGCTTTCGTATTGTTCCGATTTCCAGCGGCGGACTATCCGGGCATACCGTTTCAGGATGGCTTCCAGGATATCCGACCGGGAGCCGGGAAAAGGCCCGTAGTCGGTTTGAAAAATATCTCCCATCAGAATAATCCGGTCGTGGGTCCGGGAGAGGTGGTCGTCAAAACGAAGCAAACCTTCTTCCTTTCCCTGGAATTTATCCAAAACCGAGGTATGGCCTAAATGGAGGTCGCCAAAGGAGGCAATGCGCATCTTCTAGTTTCTCGTTGCTGGTTGCTGGTTCTTCTTGAATGTTGCTCGTTGCCGGTTGCCGGTTGCTTGTTAAGTCTCAGCCCCATTAAGGTTCCACAAAACATTAAAATGGGTTTTCTTAATTCCGAACTTTATTTTTGTGTTTGACAAGGAACGAGCAACCAGTAACCAGCAACGAGGCTGTTTAATGTTTAAACGCCCTTTGACCGGTGAAGACCATAGCGGCCGGAGGATTGGCCTGGTTGCAGGCTTCGATGACTTCATAATCCTTTAAAGACCCTCCGGGCTGTACTACGGCAGTCACTCCCTGGGTTAAACCCACATCGACCCCGTCTCGGAAAGGAAAGAAGGCATCGGAGATCATGGCCGATCCGGGCAGCCCGGCCTTGTCTTCTTTGGTCTTTCGGTCAATTTCTTCCTTATCTTTAATAGTTCTTTTCCCCTTTTCGATCTCCAATTCCAAATCTTTATAAGGCAGACCGAACCGGTCAAAGCACAGGGCATCGGCATATTTGGTGTAGGCCTTGTATACGGCTATCTCGGCCACGCCCACCCGGTCCTGCTCTCCGGTGCCGATTCCCACGGTGCATTCATCTTTGACATAAAGAACAGAGTTGGAGGTGACCCCCTGTTCTACGGACCAGCCGAAGTAAAGGTCCTCTAATTCTTTCTCTGACGGGGATCTCAACATACGGTATTCACGGCCCTGAAAGGTGGCTACCGCCGGTAAAAAATCTTCTTTCTTCTGGATGGCATTAATGGGGGATTGCTGAAGGACCAGACCTCCGTCCTGCAGCCCTTTAAAATCCAGAAACCGGACCTGACGGAAACCTTCCAAAAGGTCCATGCGCGGCACCTTCAGGATTCTTAAGTTTCCGCGTTTGGCCAAAATGGGGACCGTTCCTTCCTCAAAATCGGGTGCGGCCACCACTTCCAGATAATTCAAGGCGATCAATTCGGCTGTACTTTTGTCCAAGGGACGATTGAAAACAGCCGCTCCACCGAAGGCGGCAATCCGATCGGCCCGATTGGCTCGAAAGTAGGCTTCTGATAATCCGGACCCGTAGGCGACCCCACAGGGGTTATTATGTTTTACGATCACCGCTGCCGGTTTGGTTAACAAAAATTTTAAAATGTTCAAGGCATTATCAACATCCGTGAGGTTGGTTTTTCCGGGATGTTTTCCCTCTCGAATCATCTCGGCTTCGGTGATGGCCGAAACCATCCCCAGGCCGGGTCGAATGAATTGACATTCCCCCAGAACCAGATTACCGTTGATCAATTCATATAAAGCCGCTTCCTGTCCCGGATTTTCCCCGTAACGCAGTCCTTTTTCTTCCAAAACTCCGTCGGCCCGGGGAAGTTTCCAGGTCCTTTTCCGATAAACCAGGGATTGATCCCCCAGAGTGATGGTCAAGGTCGATGGAAAATGATCGGCCATGACCGTGCGGTACATTTTTTTTAGATCGTCCATGTCGAACTCCAGGCTATAGGCAAGAGGCGAGAGGCGAGAGGCATAAGAAGTGTAGTTTTAAAGGTTTTCCTATTGCCTATTGCCTATTGCCCATTGCCTGTTTCTTTAAGCCTTATCTCTTTCAATATAGGCATAGGCGCTGTGATTGTGGATGGATTCGAAATTCTCAGAATCCACGGAAAACCAGGTGATATTGGGGTCGGCCTCCAGCTTTCTGGCTACCTCCCGAACCACATCTTCAACGAACATGGGGTTTTCAAAACTTTTTTCCGTTACATATTTTTCATCATCCCGCTTTAACACGGAAAAGACCTCTGCCGACCCGGATTCTTCCACCAGACGGATGATATCTTCGATCCAGATAAATTTCTTGAAACGAAAAGTCACCCGGACTTCCCCCCTTTGATTATGGGCCCCATATTTACTGATTTCCTTGGAACAGGGGCAGACGGTAGTAATGGGGACCCTGAGTTCAATCACCAGATCCCTCCCTTTGGTGCTTTTGGAGGAGGCTTTAAAAGTGCATATATATTCCATTAACCCTTCGGCCTGGGTCACCGGAGCCCTTTTGGTGATAAAGTAAGGAAAAGTGACTTCCAAATGGGCCGATTCCGCGTCCAGACGGTTTTTGAGTTCGTCCAGAATGGTATTAAGATTCTCCAGGGTGACCTTACGGCGGTATTCGCTAAGGACCTCGATAAATCGGCTCATGTGGGTCCCCTTATGGTCATGGGGGAGGTCGACATACATATTAATGCTGGCCACGGTCTGCTGAAAGCCGTTTTCCTTATCCCGGACGGTAATCGGGTACCGGATGTTCTTGACTCCGACCTTGTCGATGGGAATCTGCCGATTGTCTTTTTGGCTTTGAACGTCAATCATAAAAAATCAGCGTGAGGCGTTAGGCGTGAGGCGTAAGGCGAAAGGAAAAATTTGAATTCGATTCTCTTGCCCGCTCACCTCCTGCCTCAAGCCTGCCTTTTACCATCCTATCATCAAATATTCATGCATGGAGTTGGCGGCCAGACGGCCGGCTCCCATGGCCAGGATGACCGTGGCCGAGCCGGTGACGATATCCCCTCCGGCCCAGACCCCCTTTTTATAGGTTTTTCCGGTTTTCGAATCGGCTATGACATAGCCCCGCTTGTTGGTTTTCAAACCGGGAGTGGTGGCGGTTATTAATGGATTGGCTCCGGCCCCGATGGAGATGACCACCAGGTCGGTCTCCATGGTGAACTCCGAACCTTTTATCGGAATAGGTCTCCTTCGTCCTGAGGCATCGGGTTCCCCCAGTTCCATTTTAATACATTCCATGGCCACCACCCGGCCCTGGTCATCCCCGATAAAGCGGGTGGGATTGGTCAGCAGGTGCATCTCCACCCCTTCTTCCTCGGCGTGGTGGATCTCTTCCCCTCGGGCCGGCATTTCATCCCGGGAACGGCGATAAACAATCTTAACACTGTCCGCGCCCAGGCGCAGGGCGGTCCGGGCCGAGTCCATGGCTACATTGCCGGCACCCAGGACCACCACATTCTTTCCCAAAACGATGGGGGTGTCATACTCCGGGAATTTGTAAGCCTTCATCAGGTTGGAGCGGGTCAGATATTCATTAGCCGAATAAATTCGGATCAGGTTCTCACCGGGGATATTCATAAATATCGGAAGACCGGCCCCGACCCCGATATAGACGGCATCAAACCCTTCGGCAAAAAGTTCATCAATGGTCGAGGTCCGGCCGATGACGGCATTGCAGACGATCTTGGCCCCCAGCTTTTCCAGGATATCCACCTCGGCCTGGACAATGGCCTTGGGTAGTCTAAATTCAGGGATCCCGTAAATTAAAACCCCCCCGGTCTTGTGAAAGGCTTCGTAGACAGTCACTTCGTGTCCTTTCAGGATCAGGTCCCCGGCCACGGTAAGACCCGATGGACCCGAGCCAACAACGGCCACCTTTTTGCCGGTTGGGGCGGCTTTTACCGGGAGCTTGAATTCCCCCATGGTCCGCTGCCGGTCGGCGGCGAAGCGTTCCAAACGTCCGACAGCCACGGGTTCCTCTTTTTTACCCAGGATGCACAGCGCTTCGCATTGGGCTTCCTGCGGACAGACCCGGCCGCAGACGGCCGGAAGGCTGGTCTTTTCCCAAAGCTTCATGATCGCCCCGGAAAAATCCCCATCTTTGATAAGCTTGACGAATCCCGGGATGTCTATCTGAACCGGACATCCTTCGACACAAGTCGGCTTCTTGCATTGCAGACAACGGCCCGCCTCCAACTGCGCGGTTTCCGGAGAATACCCCAGAGGGACTTCATCAAAATTTTTGGCCCGGATCTTGGGGTCCTGCTCCGGCATTTTCTGCCGGGGTGTTTTTTCTTTCTTTTTTATTTCTTCCGCCATTTATAATATGTCTCTCCTTGCCTGTTCAAGGTTCGGAGGGAATATTTCAGTGCTAACTTTAGTCTGATTTCCAAACGTTGAACATTGAACTTTGAACTTGTTTATCTTTTACACCGGCATCCGGATTCCTGAAACCGTTCATAGGCCTGTTTTTCCTGTTCCAGGTAGGCTCGTTGTCTCTGGATCAGTTCATCAAAATTAACCTGGTGGCCGTCGAATTCAGGACCGTCCACACAGGCAAACCGGGTCACACCATTCACCGTCACCCGGCAGCAACCGCACATGCCGGTGCCGTCGACCATAATAGGATTCAGACTGACCATGGTCTTAATCCCATATCCTTCGGTCAGTTTGCAGGTGAATTTCATCATCGGCACCGGGCCGATGGCCACAATCAGGGCGATGGGTTCCTTTTTGTCCAAGTATTCTTTTAATACTTCAGTAACAAAGCCATGATGTCCGTAAGAGCCATCGTCCGTGCAGACCCGAAGTTCATGGGAGGCCCTGGCCATTTTATCTTCAAGGATAAGCAGATCACGGGTCCTGGCCCCGATGATGGCCACAACCTGATTACCAACCTCTTTTAGACCCTTGGTGATGGGATGCAAGACCGCTACCCCGGTGCCCCCTCCGACGCAGATTACGGTCCCCATTTTTTCAATATGGGTCGGCTGGCCTAAAGGCCCGCAGATATCCTGGAAGGCATCCCCGACATTTAGGGATTTCATTAAGGCCGTTGATTTCCCAACTAATTGATAAATAAGTGTAATTGTTCCTGATGAGGGATCCGTATCGGCCATGGTCAAGGGGATCCTTTCCCCCGTTTCATTGACACGGATGATGACAAACTGGCCGGGTTTGGCCTTTCG
>JACQYK010000162.1 GCA_016208255.1 Deltaproteobacteria bacterium
GGGGTAGGTGGGATAAAGCCATCCCTTCTGACCGAGCTTTTGAGCAAAAGCGCGACGTGTCTTAAACTCTTCATAGCTCATTTTCTGGGCATCTCTTTTTGTGCTTAACCCCTCAGGAATATTCTCGTCCAGCCAATCCCCTACTTCTTTAGCAAAAGCTTTCTGATCCTCATTGAATTCTAAAGAAAAATCCATTTTCCCACCTCCACATAATAACCATTAATGAGGTAATAATCATAATCTTTTGGCCTTCAGCCTTCAGCCTATTGCATTTTACATCGCTTTTTCAATCCAGCCACGTCCTCCGGATCAAGCTCCAGAGAAAGGGAATTGTTCAGCCGGTACATAATGGCTTCCTCGTTCCGGCCATGGCTCAGCCCCAGGGCATGGCCGAATTCATGGGCCAGGACACGCACTAATCGATCCCGGTCTTCGAATTGATAAATCGTGATGGTCTGCCGTCCCTTTTTCTTTTCGTACAGGCCCTCGCAAAACTCACGTCCCAGGGTGTTTCCCGCATTCTGGTGGTCCATCAAATCAAGGTTATGCCTGGAGGCGATTTCATTGATGACCACCACCAGGCTGTTGATGGTATCGGTCAACTCTTTCAACTCTTCCCGACGAGCGTTCAGATTATCACGGAGGTTAATCAAGTCATCTCTTTCTTTTATCAACCTCTGCTGGATACTTTCAGAAGCCCCGCCCTGTCGATTCCATAAATCGGTTTCTGTGTTAAAAGTGTTTACCCTTTCCTGGTAAACATTAAGGTCCTCCCCCAGGGTCTTATTTTTTTGTTCGAATTCACCTTTCAGGTTTTCTATTCGGGTCCTCAATTCTCCGTAGGAATTCTTCGAGTAATCAATCTTATAATTGATTTTTTTTAAGCGGTCCGTCGCCTCCTGACGGTAGTCATAAACAAGATTAATCTCGATCAGGCCCTCCGCCGGGTCTTCGCGAAACAGATGGCGGGAAATCGGTTTGGCCCACAGATCCGCTGCGGCCTGCACGATCGTTCTGAATTCCTGAGGGTCCAGGGCGAATCTTTCATCCACTTTCCCGATGCGGTAGGTTATCGGTTCACGGCAGTGGTTAGGCATTCGATAATAAATAATCGAGGGAATAATCAAAAGGGCCAATAAAACTATCAACAACCCTCCTACTGTTTTTGATGAAGACGGCATAGTCTAACACCTGAAGCGCTTAGCGACTGTACATCGACAAAGTTTTGTCGATGTGGTTTATATTATTGGAATCAGTCTCCTTCTCCGTCACCCCGGCGAAAGCCGGGGTCCAGAAAAGCTTTCGGAATCCGGAATAACACCCAACAGGTCAGCCCCGCCCGGCTTCCTTTGGAAGCCTCCTTTTAAGGTCGGGCCGCTCGACTTCGTCGAGCTTTTGAAAAGGCTCCCTTTGGGAGCCGATAGGCCGACCGTCCCGGCGGGGCTGACAATCTAATGGTATCAACCTTTGGTCAGGCATCCTGCCTGACAGCAGTATAAGATGCGGTCAAAAAGGGAGTCAAGGAGAAATAAAAAAGAAGAATATTTTCACCTGATCTGGTAAAATCTTTTTAAAAATATGGGATTGGAGCTTTTAACCCATGGTTACTAAAAAAGAAATTATCGAAAAAGCCTATGAGTGCGGCTTTGGGGACATCGGTTTTACCACCGCCGAACCCTTTGAGGTCCAGAAAACGTTATTGGAAGAACGGCGGCCGACCTATGAATGGGTGGCCAAATCGGGACTGGACTTGTGGGCCGGAACCGATCCAAAGGCTGTTTTCTCCCAGGCGAAATCCATCATCGTACTGGTGGAGTCCTATTTCAACCAGGCCTTTCCGAGCAACCTGGAACGATATTTCGGACGCTGCTACCTGGATGACGACCGGATCATCAAAAATAATCTGTCCAAACGGACCAGGACTTTTCGTGATTTCCTCACCGAAAATGGAATAGTCTCCAAGATTCCGCCTCATCTTCCTCAAAAGATCGCCGCGGCCAGAGCCGGCCTGGGAACTTACGGAAAAAATTGCCTGTTTTATTCCAACAAACTGGCCGCCAGGGGGTCCTGGGTGACGCTTATTTCCCTGACGGTGGACCAGGAATTTGAACCTGATGAGCCCACCCTGGAACTCGGCTGCCCGGACTGGTGTAAGAACACCTGCCTGACCGCCTGTCCGACCGGGGCCTTGAAAGGCCCCCGGCATCTCGATCCTCAGAGATGCGTCTCCTATCTCAGCTATTACGGCCGGGGAATCACCCCTCTGGAGTGGCGGGAACCTATGGGCCTGCGGGTCTACGGCTGTGATCATTGCCAGAATGTCTGTCCCCGTAACGCCCCCTGGCTGGCCCGGGAACGGCCCCTCAATCCAAGAGTGGAGGCCAAGGCCGATGATTTCAGACTGGAGAAACTGCTTCATATGGACCAGGAATATTTTAGATCCCGCATCTGGCCCCACATGTTTTATATGTCCGAAAACGAGATTTGGCGCTGGAAGATGAACGTGGCCCGGGCCATGGGTAACAGCCTCGATGAACAATTCATTCCGGACCTGGGCCGGGCCTTCCGGGAGAATGAGGATGAACGGGTCCTGGGCCTGATGGCCTGGGCCATGGGACGCATCGGCGGTTCCGAGGCCAAAAAGGTCTTAACCGCCGCCTTGCCAAAATCGCAAGGCCTGGTTCGGGAAGAAATCGAAGCCGCCCTGGAAAAGCTATAATTGCTGCCTTCGAGGACCTCTTAAAAAAAGGTTGTCTCGGACTTAATCTTACAGCCCGCAAAGCGTTGGGGCCGGATCACCCGTATTGACCGAAATACGTTTAATCTGAGGTCGAGCATGACGGTTACTTGTCAACACGGTTTAGATGTGAGATTTTGCCTAACCTGCCAACAGGCCGGAGAGACCGTGCCTTTGCGCCGTGATGCCCTGCGGGTGACGGAAGAAGGGAAGCCGGCGCTTCTTCTCAGGACTCATTTGGGTTCACTGGAGGTAACGACCCTGGTATCGGACGGAAAAACAATCCGGTTTGAGACTATGAAGGAAATTTCATTGCGACATCCCCTGACCGTCATTCCCTTTAACCAGAGAAAAGTTCTTAAGCTGTTTCTCGAACTCACCCTCCGGAAAGGTTACCTTTTCCAGCCTGACCAGGAATTAACCTATCGGGAGCCCAGGGAGGAAGGTCCCCCGCGATGCTGTTTCGACTTTTCTGAACTTTCGCTGGAGAAGGGCTCATTAGGCTGTACACAGTGCGGGAAATATGTTTGTCAGTGCGGGCGATGTCTTTGCGGTTACGCGGGTCAGAACCGCCGCGGGCAGGTATTTATTGGCCCTCCGCTTCCTGTTTCGCGAGAAGAACGAATGGAATATATTCGAGTGGTGAGATTCTGTGTCGATAATATCGAACGACGGCCCAAGGCTAAGGTGTTTCAGCTCGCCGATTTTAAACGTAAATCTCTTAAAAGAAGATAAGGAACCGATGATGACTAAAAGAAAAAAAACTCCCCCTCCTTCCTGTGCTTCATGCGAGATCATCACCCCCAAGAGAATCTGCTTCTCTTCCAACGGAACCGGCTCCAAAGGCTGCCCTACCCTGCTGAAAGAAAAAACTTTAAGCGAAGCCGAAAAGGAATATGAGAACCCGCGGACCAGAGAATTCGCCCGCCAGGCCTCCATCCAGGAGGGGGAATGTTATGCCAACCGCCATCAACGTCCCTATGTCCTGCAACCGACCAAGACCCGCGTCGTCGAAATCTGCGAGTTCGCTCAAAGGATGGGATATAAGCGACTGGGCCTGGCCTTCTGCCTTGGTCTGGTCAAAGAGGCCGGGGTCGTGGAGGAAATCTTCAAAGCCCAGGGATTCGAAGTAGTTTCCGTGCTCTGCAAGGCCGGCGGGGTCCCCAAGAAAACCATCGGAGTTCGGGACAAAGAACAGATTTATCAGGGTATGGATGAAACCATGTGCAACCCCATCTATCAGGCCAAAGTCCTGAACAAGGCCAAAGCGGAATTCAATATCCTCCTGGGCCTCTGTGTCGGTCATGATTCGCTTTTTTTCAAATATGCCAAGGCCCCGACCACGGTCCTGGCGGTTAAGGACCGGGTGACCGGCCACAATCCCCTGGCCGCCATCTATCTGTCCAATTCCTATTACCGGAAGATCACCCTGCCGCCAGCCAACCAATACAATAGCCAAGGCCAGAATTATTTTTCGATAAGGAAAACAACTCATGTCTCTCCTATTTGAACCCCTGAGAATCGGCAATTTCGAAATCAAAAACCGTAGGATGATGACCACATTCCTCCATACCGAGAGTTGACCCGGGCCGTCCATGAACGTAATGGCAAGGTTGTGATGCAGATCGTCCACGGCGGTGCGGCCTCACTCCATGCGGCCAACTCCGGTAATGACTATCTGGCGGTCTCCCAAATGGATCGCATGCCCGAATACGGGCAACAAGCCCGGGAGATGACCTTGAAGGATATCGAAAGGGTCATCCAGGCCTTCGGTCAGGCGGCCAGACGGGTACAGGAGGCCGGTTTTGACGGGGTCCAGATTCACGGCGCCCATGGGTATCTGATCTCCCAATTCCTGAAAAAAGACCCTTCACCGGAAATCCCCGATGATCGGCCGGGTTTGACCATCGAGGAAGGCGCCCGGGTAGCTCAAATCCTGGAGCAGGAAGGGGTTGTCTTCATCGAGATAAGCAACGGGTTCTTAGGGACTTCCTCCTATAAAATTCATGTCGGTATCCGCTCACCGGAGAAGGAAGCCTATTTTTTACCAGAGGCTCGAATCATTCGAAAAGCGACGACTGTGCCCCTTTGCCTGGCGGGTGGGATGCGCAGTCTTCCGGTTATGGAAGAAATTCTCCGCTCCGGCATCGCCGATTGTATTTCCATCAGCCGCCCCTTGATCAGGGAACCTGATCTGATCAAACGATGGCTGGAGGGCGATGCCCGGCCGGCTGAATGTATTTCCTGCGGCGGATGCTTCAATACCGACGAGCAGGGCAGGATGCGGATATTTTGCCGGCAGTTAAAAAAAGCCGCAGAAAAAGCCTGACATTGACTTTCTTAACGCTTCCTGGTATTAAAGTAACTATTCAATAAATTGTTGGCGCCGACTGCGGTTCTGGCAGTGAAAAATGGGAAGACCGTCCACAATCCCCTGGCCGCCATCTACCTTTCCAATTCGTATTACCGAAAGATCACCCTTCCGCCCAATTCAAAAGCATGATAGGATCAAAAGAATAATTAATTATCAGACAGGATAAACTGGATTTACAGATATTTTGCTCAGGGTCCGGAAGACCCTGAGCAACTTCGATCCGGTTCCGGCGGAAAGGCCTGCTTGTGTCCTCGGGACGATTCTGTTTTTGCCTTTCCCTGCCTGCCAGCAGGTGGAAAGGCACAAAAACCAAGGTAATCCTGTAAATCCTGTCTAAAATAGTATTTGAATTTCAAAAAACAAAATAGATATTTACTTTCTCTTCGGCTTGAAGATCACGGCCGGACCGAATCGTTTGAAGTATTTGAATCCTTCGGCTTCCGTGGTTTGTCCGTATTTTCTTTGCAGCTCCTCCAATGGCCCGACCTCCAGGGCGAACATAGGGCAGGCTTCGACACAGACGGGCTGCCGGCCCTCTTCCAGCCGTTCCCAGCATAATTCACACTTTTGCATTTTGGCCTCGGCCGCGGGCCCGAATTGCGGGGCCTTCCAGGGGCAGGCCTTCAGGCATTTCTGAGGGCATTCCTTCTTTCCCAGGCATTGATTCGAATCTACCACCACCAGGCCGTCAGCCTCCCTTTTGGTGATAGCCTTTGAAGGGCAGACCAGGAGACAGGGAGGTTGGAGACAATGGTAGCAGGGTGAGGCCAGGTAGGCGGCAAACAGATCAGGAAAATTTCCCTTTTCGATAGACCGGATCCGCAAATAATTCACCGGGCCGGCTTCCAGGTCGTACCAATCCTTACAGGCTACCGCGCAGGTGTAACATCCGGTGCAGCGGGTCTGATCGAAGTAGAGGCCCAGTTGAGGCATTATTTTTTCTCCTCTTTAATACGAAAATAGGATTTGATCACCCCCACCTCAATCCTCCCCCCTCAAGGGGGAGGAGGCTCCCTCTCCCCCACGTGGGAGAGGGATGGGGTGAGGGGGAAATTCTATTTTCATGTCCAGGCTTGCATTCGCAAGCCTCCTTTTTAGGTCGACAAAGGCGACCGTATGGTGGTGTCACGTCCCTGATGGGACATGACTGTTTTGGACGGGCGCTCTTTCAACCTGAACCAGGGCACTGTTCATGGGCTGGGCCCCGCCGGGGGAAGGTTGGTCATGGGTCAGGGTGTTGGCACAACCGCCGAGGTCCACTCCCTCCTCATCCGGGCTATACCAGGCCCCCTCGCAGACATTGATCACCCCCGGCATGATACGTTCGGTCAGGTAAGCCAAGGTACGAATCCTTCCCCGATCATTAAAAATATCGATCCGATCTCCATTTTTGATGCTTCGGGAAAGGGCATCCAGGGGATTGATCCAGGCCCCCTGCCCCTCCAGCTCCTTGAGCCAGTCCACCTTCTCCAGGGTGGAATGAGTACGGGTCTTCGAATGGGTCGTCAGCAGTTGCAGGGGATATTTTTGGGCCAGAGGGGCATCATAGTGCTCGCTATGGCCCAGATATTTTGGTATTGAAGGAATGCGGGGATTATTCATTTCCGCCAGATGATCGCAGTCGATCTCGATTTTGCCGGACAGGGTCGGAAAGGGATAACGCTGAGGGTCGGCGATCTGGTCCTTGAAAGCCACAATAGGCTCGGATAGATGAATCTTTAAAACGCCCCTGGTTTTCATGGCCTCGAAATCATCGATATCTTTCCGTTGCGAAGCAAACATCCTCAGAATGGCTTCATCGGACTGATCAAAAAAATCCGGAGAGACGCCGATTCTGGGGGCCAGGCCGCGGCAGATTTCAAGATCGGATTTGGTTTCGTAAAGCGGATCGACCGCTTTGTTGAGGTAAATATAATAAGGGGAACCCAACCAGGGCGGGGCGATATCCGAGCGTTCCATAAAGGTATTGACCGGCAGAAGAATATCGGCAAAACGGGCCGTCGGGGTCATGAACTGATCGTGGACCACGACAAATTCCAGTGAGCGAAGGGCCTGAACCCCGCGGTTGCTGTTGGGATATTGGTTGAGACAGTTGCTGGCCACAATGTAGACCATTTTAAGATCGGCCGGATAGCCGCCGGCCCGGCCGCGCAGGATGGCATCCCAGATCTGACTTTGATGAATCCGGGCACTGGTGGCGTTGGTGCCCCCGCTCAACTTATACAGGCTGTTGGGTCTTGGCCGGGCCCCGTTTTCAACCGGATTGGCCGAGGGGATCCCTTGGGATTTATCGATTGGCCGGTTGGGATCCTTTTTTTGCAGATGTCCGGTTTCCCGGCTGGAGTAGGCCCGCATGAATCCGGCGGCATACCCGCCGGGTAGGCCGATATTGCCGGTCAGGGCGCACAATACTGCAGCGCTGCGAGAATACTGTTCGCCCATGGCGGTTCGCGCCGGCCCCCAGCCGGCAATCAGAGCGGCCGGTTTTTGAAGAGCATAGGCCCGAGCCAGATCGGCAATGGCTTTTGCCGGGACTTTGGTAATGGGTTCAGCCCACTGGGGAGTTTTTGGTTCCCCATCCTCTTTTCCCAGAAGGTAATCTTTATAGCGCTCAAAACCCTGGGTATATTTCTCCAGGAAAGACTGATCTTCGAGACCCTCTGAAATAATGACATAGGCCATGGCGCTTAACATGGCGGCATCCGTACCGGGACGGATGGGAATCCATTGATCGGCAAAGGTGGAAACGGAGTCGGTAAAGCGGGGGTCGACCGCCACCAGACGCGCCCCCTTCTCCCTGGCTTTGGCCAGGGTCAGGCTGGTCTCCGGGTCCCAGATGGTGTTGGCCGGGTTCCATCCCCAGAGGATGATCAACCGGCTGTTCAAAAGATCGTCCCGTGAATGGCCGGTACGAATAGTGCCATAAGTGGCCATAGAGGCAAAAAGGGCCCCTTCGTAGGAAGGAGAGGCCCAGGGGCGGGTAAAACCGCCGAATTGTTGCAGCAGCATCCCCGGGGCTATAGGGCCGTGGAGCAGACCCTGATTCCCGGCGCCCGGCAAAAAAAGGATGGCCGAATTCCCATAGGAGGTCTTTATTCTTTTCAGATTCTCCGCGATCTGATCCAGGGCTTCATCCCAGGTCAGGCGCTCGAATTTCCCCTGGCCCCGTTGGCCGACGCGGCGCAGGGGATATTTTAAACGGTCCGGCGAATAGAGGCGCTGCCGGTAGGCCCGCCCTCGCAGACAGGCCCGGATTTGGGGGCTTTCCCCGGTATCGGATTCGAAGCGGATGATCTTGCCCTCCTTGATATGGGCCTTAAGCACACACCGTCCGCCGCAATCATGGCAGCAACCGGTGTTGATGATGGAAACCCCTTTATCCAGGGCTTCCGGTTGAGATGTTTTCATAGGGTTCCTTTCGGACCTGACTGGTTTACCGGGGGAGAGATCGAACTGGCCTTTATAAAGGCGGTCCATCAAAAGCAGCCGATAACCATCCGGGCTTCGGTTAAAGAGAAAATCGAAGTAAAGGATGGCGCTCTTCTGACTTTGGCTTTCCGCATCCAGCAGGAGAATGGCGCTATTAATGTAAAAGGCCGGGCGAAAGGGATTATCAAGAATGGAGGTCGAGAAAATCTCCTGTCATCCCAATCATAAGAGACCTTTTTTATAATCCTTTTATGATGCTTCGCAAAAAGTCGCCAAAAGCCCAAAAAACGTCATTCCAGTCGAGCGTCAGGAAGCCGAGGGAAAGCCGGAATCCAGGAACTTCAATAAGTTAAAAAACCCCTGGACCCCGGTTTTCACCGGGGTGACGACTTTTTGCGAGTTTATCTTTTTTAATTGAAAGATTCCTAATCGAATCCGGGAGCCCTACCCGGCTTCTCTCCTTTCGGAGCAGGGGGATATTCGAAAGTCTTTGCCTGTCTCAGAGAAAAATTCAGACCCTGCCTTTTGGCCGTCTCCAGGTATGAACCTTTGGCCAGCCGGATGGCCCCCATGGGTGAAACCACGATAGCCGATTGATTCTGTACCGGACAGAAGTGCTCACAATAACCGCATCCGGTGCAGCGTTCCTCATGCACTTCAGGGACGGGTACCGGATTCCCCTCTTGAAAACGAAATTCCACGGCCTTAAAAGGGCAAACCTCGTCACAGACCATACAACCTTTTTTATGTTCCCAGGCCAGGCATTTTTCCTTATAAACGACCGCGGTGCCGGTTTTGGCCCAGAGTCTTTCCTTGGGCGCCAAATAAGTGATAGCCCCCGTCGGACAGACCAGACTGCACTGGCGGCAATCGTATATACAAAAACCTCTTTTGGGAGTTAAGGCGGGGCTGAACAGACCCATCAATCCGGCTTCAAACCAGAGGGGTTGAAGGGTATTGGTCGGACAGGCGGCCAGGCATTCGCCGCAGCGAACACATCGGGAAAGAAACTCCTTTTCAGGCAGGGAAGCCGGTGGCCGGAGAAGTCCGGCATGGGCGACCTTTCCCGGTCCGTTCTTTCCGGCGGGACTCCCCAAACCGGTCAGACTGGAAGCGGCTGCTAAGACCCCCGTAAATCCGGCCAGAAGGAAATGTCTTCGTTCCGGTAAAAAGGAGGGTATCGGATCGCCCTTCCCGGAAAGGAGAACGGGAAAATGGATGGCCTTTTCCGGACAAATTTTTTCACAGGTCAGACACACGATACATTCACCATGACGGGTGGCCTTGGGGGTTTCAGCCTCAATGGCCTTCATGGGACAGACCCGGGCGCATTTCCCGCAATCCGTACAGGCCGAGGAGACGCGGCGTCCTATCAAGGGCCGGATGGAAAAAAGGGAGAGGATGGCTCCTGAGGGGCAAAGGGTTCGGCACCAAAAGCGAGGGGAGAAATACTCCAGGACCACCAGGGCGGCAAAAAAAACAAAGATGAATCCCTGGGTGGCAAAACGGGGGGAAGCGATTTGGGCGAAAGATAAGGTGTTCCAATCAAGCCTGTCGGCCAGAGGCCGCAAAATATAAAGACCCCCTCCCGCCAAAAAAGATAGAATCGGGTAAATGAAAAGTCCGTAAAACCGGGTGATCAAAGAAAGGGGAGAGGCAATAAAGACCCAGGAAACGCCTAAGAGGGAACCGCCGAGCAGGAAACCCAGCAAAAGATATTTGATAAAATTCAACTGCTGGAGAGAGGTTTTTTTCTTACCGGGAAAAAGCTTCAGCTTCCCCAAAAGCTCCAGGGTGGTACCCATGGGGCAGAAATGGCTGCAAAAAAAACGGCCCAGGATTAGGGTAGCCCCCAAAAGAATGACCACCGGCAAGAAAATGATAAGCACGACTCTGGCGCTCAAAGCAGTGAAAAGGACCAGGGAAGGATCCAGCCTCAAAAAAAGATCCACCGGCCAGGCGGTCGATAAATAAGCAATGGCTGCGAATAACAAAAAAAGAAACAAAAAGAGGTTGAAGAGCTGAATAATCCGGCGTAATGACATTAAAGACTGATCTTTTTTATATTAAGATTTTCAATATCCATCCTCCCTATTCGCCTTTCATGGGCTTCCCGGATATGGGCGACCTGGGAGGGTTTGAAACGTTGACCGTACCATTCAAAACTGGAAACGGTTAAGGCATCGGCGGCGACCATGTCTTTGGAGGCGATAACGGTATTTTCCTTCAATACTTTTCCCGGACCCTGAGGACCCCCGGTGGAGAGGACCCGGGTGGCATCGATCACGGTCAGATGGGCCTTCAGGACCGTACAGAGATCAACCACCGTGGTACTTACACCCCGGAAATGCATGACCTGCCGATCGTAAACCAGTCCCATCATGCCTTTCATAGACAGACTGACACCGGTGGCTGAATGGGATTTGGCCACCGGGGCGGCAATCAGGACATCGCTTTTCAGGACCGCCTTCATGATATCGGTTGAACTCATCTTTTTCCCGCCCGGTATCTTGACCTCACTAAAAAGGCCTTTGTCGTCAACAGCCTGCACCATATTTTTATTGATGGCATCGCAGATCGCCCGGATTCCGGAGTTTTCAAGACATCTTTCTGCCCGGTCCAAAGTATTATCCAGAACCAGGACATTGCCCGCCCCGGCTTCCTTGCACATGATCACCAATTCCCGGACCACTTCCGGGTGGGTATTGGAAGCCCTTTCCGGAGGGGTGGAAAAACTCATATTCGGCTTAATGACTACCCTTTGCCCGGGTTTTACAAAATGCTTCATCCCCCCTAAAAGGTCAACAGCGGCCCTGGTCGCCGGGCCCGGAGCACCTTTAACCACAGAAATATCCGGGATTCCCTCGGCAAAAAGATCCCGGGGCAGCAACAATCCGGCTGCCGATGCCGCCCAAAGGGCTACCATCATCTGGTATTTCAAAAATTCTCTTCGATCCATATTCCCGTTCTTCAAACTTGTCTCTCCTTAGGGGAATTTTCTTAAAAAGCCCTGCGGCATGATGGGCGAGGTATTTTTCTATTTATAATAATACATAAAGGACCCAAAAACAAGGGCCCGTGCTTCTCAGGCCTTTACCCTGATAACTCTTTTCCTTCTGAATTCTGGCTCCTGGATTCTGGATTCCGGAATCAGGGTTCTCAATGAATTTCTCCAATTACTTCCCCCTCTACTTTTTTGGCCCAGGGATAGATTTCCGTCCCTCTGGCCGCCTCCCGAATGGCGGGATCATTCGAATAATGCCCCCGGTATTCGGGCGGGATCAACTCGGCGATAGCCTGCATGATCAGGTGGCCGATGGCCTCCAGTTGATCGCGGCGTTGTCGTCCGTTACCACTGATGGAGAACGGACCAAAGGGCTTGCCGATATTGATAGTCACCTTGGCCCTCCGACCGGTCCGCAAAGCCGGAAAAGTTTCGGTGAACCCTGTCAATCCTACCGGCAGGATGGGCGCCTGAGTCAATGCGGCCAGAAAGGCAGTCCCGGGTCTTGCCGGGCGCAACACGGCGGCCCAATTGCCGCCTTCCGGAAAAATCCCCAGGATTCCGTCTTGACGGAGCACCGACTCCGCTCCCTTGAGGGCCTCCGTCGCCCCCGTACCGCGATAAAGACGCAGAAAACCCCAAAGCCAGGGGATGATCAGAACCGATTTCGGGGCATGGGGATTCTGAGCCCCTCCGACAAATTCCAGCGGCCAGGAGGCCATGCGGACCAGGGCCGGCGGGTCAACAAAACTGAAGTGGTTAGCTGCAATCAGCAGGGGGCCTTTGACCGGCAGGTTTTCCCGTCCCTTGATTTCGAGGTCGGTTAAGAGGGCAAAAAGTAATTTGGAAAGATGGTGCATCAGGAAGCGGACCAGCCTGCGGCGGGGATAGGGAACGAAGAAAGGGCTACCGGGTTTATTAATCGAATAGCTTAGAGACATCCTGGATCATCGGAAAGGTTTTCATTTTTATGTTGGACATGAATAACAAGACTCTTAATGATTGTCAAATCCTTTGCAGCTTTATTTCATAGGATATCTCAAGAAGGAGAGGGCAAGGAAAAGAATTAGATTTTAAAGGGTTTTCAGGACTTCCTTAAAATTCATTTTCCATTCCAGCCTTGATAAGGTCTTTTTTCACGACCGGCAGCCTTGTTGGAAGGTTCACCGAAAAACTTGTGTAAAAAGAGTATAAAAGAGCGGGGAAAAACGGTCAAGGAATAAAAATGTTCATCTTCGACTCCGGCAGGGCAAATTTCCATTGTTTCAGGGAAGTTCAATCTGATTGAAAAAGCAAGAACTTTTTGTTACTATTCGGAACTGTTTAATAATTTGTTAGACTACGGGAGCCATTTGAGGCAACAGGGGTATGGGACTGGCCCATTCGGTCATAAAACTGGTAGCAAATTTTGCAGTGGACGACTGGAACTATATGAAAGGAGGGCGAAAATGGACTTGGGTCTAAAAGGGAAAGTGGCCATTGTCACCGGGGGAGCCTCTAATATCGGGAGAGCCATCTCCATGACCTTAGGGAAAGAAGGGGCCATAGTAATCATTACAGATATTGATGAAAGGCAGATGAAGGAGGTGGTCCAGGCCATAGAATCTTCAGGGGGAAGGGCCGTAGCCGTCAGGACCGATATTACCAAGTACGACCAGGTGCAAACCATGATTAAAGGAGTACTCGACCGATTTGGAAAAATCGATATACTGGTTAATAATGTAGGCTGGGACAGCCTGATGCGATTCGTTGACACCACACCGGAGCTGTGGCAAAAGATCATAGATATTAACTATCAGGGGATGATGAATTGCTGCCACCTGGTGTTGCCACACATGATTGAAAGAAAAACCGGGGCGGTCATCAGCGTTGCCTCAGATGCCGGACGAATGGGTGAGTACCTGGAAGGCGTCTATGGGGGGTGCAAGGCAGCCCGGATATCCTTAAGTAAGACCATTGCCAGAGAAGTAGGCCGCTACGGAATCAGATTGAATGTGGTCTGCCCCGGATTGACGCCGGCCACCAGCCCCGAGGAGGTCGGTGAGTACGGCAGTTTTGGAAGAGGCTTTTCTCCAATGGATCCAGAGCGGGTTGAGAAAGCAAGCAAGCTATATCCGCTCCGACGTTTAGGAAAGGCCCAGGACACGGCCAACGCAGTGG
>JACQYK010000112.1 GCA_016208255.1 Deltaproteobacteria bacterium
CGAACTTTCTTTTTACTTTTCACCAACTCCCCATGGCCCTTGCCAGGCGTGATTGGGCCAGATTGTAGGCATAAAGCGCCTGATATAAGTTGTTTTTAGCCTGGGCCAGCAGGGTTTGGGCATCCAATACCTCAAGGGAAGTGGTGATCTGTTCCCGGTAGCGCAGCTGGCTGACCCTGAAATTTTCCTCCGCCTGCTCAATTGTTTTTTCGGCTACTCCGATATTTTTTTCGGCCTCCCTTAAAGATAAATAGGCCTCCTTGACTTCCAGTTGAATAAGATCTTTGATCTGGGTTAAGGCTTCCTTGACCTGTCGCCTTTGGTTGATTCTCTCCTGAATCAAAAAATGAGTCCTTCCCCATTCCCAAAAAGTCCATTTCAGGGCCGCGGTCACATCCCAGTTGTCGGATTTGACAAAGGGACTTCCGGAAACCGAAGGGGTGTCCCCTTGTTTTATATAACGGCCTTGTAACACCACCTGTGGATAATACTCACTATGAGCCAGTTGAATGTTCTTCCCGGCTATGTCGATCTGGGTTTCGATTTCTTTGATTTCAGCCCTTTTCTGAAGGGCCTGCCTTTGGGAGTTTTCCAGGGTTTCAGGGAAAGATTGATATTTTAGTATATCCGGGACCTCCGTTTCCCTTTCCAAAGGCAACCGCAACAAGGCATTAAAATTAGATTGGGCCAACAAAACACTATTTTCCGCCCGGACCAAATTCTGCCGGGCATCCGCTAATTGGACCTCGGATTTGAGTAAATCATTCAAGGGAATCAATCCGACCTCATGAAAATTCTTGGCCACCCGGACATGATCGGCAATCTGCTGAACCGTCTGTTCGGCGATCGAACGGATCTTCTGAGACCTTAAAATATTCCAGTAGGCCTCCTTAACCTTATAAGCCAACGAAACCTTTTCCTGTTCAAACTTAATTCTCGATACCTCCAATCCCAATCCTGCCAGTTCAAAAGAACGGGTCAAAGCCAGACCGGTAAAAATCGGTTGTTCCAGGGTGAGGTAAAGAGCATAGTTGTTTTGGGTACCAATGGTTACCGTTGATTCGGAGGTCTGAGTTAATCCCAAGTCTTGACCAGGCATGGTAAAGAACTGGGCCTTATCGATATAAGTATAATTATATTGCGCGGTTAATTTAGGAAGAAACCCGGTTTGGGTCTGCTTTTTTTTCATTTCCGCCGCCCGGATTGTTTCTTGGGCGGCCTTTAAAACCGGGCTGACCTTAAAAGCCAGTTGTATGCTTTCCTCCATACTTAATATCCGGGGAACCGTTTCCGACCAGACCGGCAGAGGACCTAGATAGAAGACCATCCAGAAGAGTGCCGCTTGGGAAAGCCAACGCTTTAGAAAAAATTTCGATTTCGAGGATTCCAAGGTTCGAGGGTTCGAGCGATTGTCCTTTGAATTATCCAGACCTTTCAATTAAATATTTGATCCCTTTTTCCTGCCTCAGGGTGTTCCCCGATGAAATCCCGGAGGGGCAGGTTGCTTAAATAGTGGCTTCATTTTTTTGTTTTCTTCATCAGATAATCATTATAGACCGTCCCCCATTAAGTCAAGTTATTTCTGTCGTTTTTCCAAGAAAAATGGGGAAATTGTTTAAATTTCTGAGCCAGCCTGCCGCCTGTCACTTCCTTAAGGGGGCAACCCTATTTTTCCCTTGACTCTTATTTCCGCCCTATTCTATACTCAGCCATCCCAAAACAGGTGCTTCCCTCTATCTGGTTTTTAAGACGACACCGGTTCAATTTTAGAGGAAGAGCCAAAGGTCAACCTTTAGCGACAGAAAGCTTATGGACCCGAGCCCACCAGACTCGAACAATCCGACCGGTATTAAAATCAAAGGGCTAAGTCAATTCACCCCCTTTCCAGGGAAGTGGGACGGTTATGAACGAACGGGGATACCAACTGCTTCAAGAAACCATCGAACGGCTTTTGCGCCGCAATGCCTTTTTTCACCTGAATAAGGTCCTTAACAAAACTCACCCTGCCGATATTGCCCATCTTTTAACCCTCCTGAATGAACGGTCCGCCCGCAGCGTCTTCGAACATTTGCCGGACAAAGAAATTGCGGCCAATGTGTTGTCGGAATTAGAACCTGGGTTCCGCAGCGGCTTTCTTCAGGAACTGGAAGTCAACCGTCTGGTTGAGATTCTCTCAGTCATGGCCGATGACGACACCGCCGATCTTCTGGCCGACCTGCCGGAAGAACGGCGCCAGGAAATCCTCGGACTTCTGTCATCCGAGCACACTGAAGATGTTTCCGAGCTTCTGGCTTACCCCGAAGGCACCGCCGGAAGGATTATGACCACGGACTTCCTGGTTCTCCCCAAAACCCTGAGCGCTCAGAATGCCATCCAGGAGGTCAGGAAGGCTGCAGAAAAAGAGATGGTCTTTTACCTCTATGTAACGGATGAAGAAGGCCACCTCTCCGGTGTCCTCTCCCTGCGCCAACTCGTCACCGCCCCGGATTACACCCCTCTGGAAAAAATCATGACCCAGGATGTCGTCAAAGTCAATGTAACCGATGACCAGGAAGAGGTGGCCCGGATGGTCTCCCGCTACAATCTCCTGGCCATCCCGGTGGTCGACCACAGCAATATTCTGATAGGAATCATCACGGTTGATGATGTGATTGACGTCATCCGGGAAGAAGCCACGGAAGATATGCTGAGAATGGCCGGCACTTCAGGGGAGGAAATCAGTTATTCCTCTGTCTGGAAAAATGCCAAAGCCCGCTTACCCTGGTTATTCGCTTCTTTAATCGGGGGTCTCATCGCCATGAATGTCATCGGGGCTTTCGGTTCAGGATTCGGCAACCATATCGCAGTCTTTGCCATTCTGGCTACCTTTATTCCCGTCGTAAACGGTATGGGTGGGAATGTCGGAACTCAGAGTCTCTCGATCATCGTCCGCGGTCTGGCGACCGGGCGGGTGGACGGCAAATCGATCCTTAAGGAAGTTTTAAGGGAGCTGGAGGTCGGTCTGCTGTTGGGTATTACTTATGGGGTTTTACTGGCACTGGCTGGACTTATTTTTACCGGGGATAAGTATGTTGGAATGGTGGCCGGGATCGCCATGTGTGTCAACATGACCCTGGCCTCGGTATTGGGCACCTTTTTACCTTTGGTCGCCGCTAAATTTAAAGTCGACCCCGCCGTGGCCTCCGGTCCTTTCATCGCCACCAGTATCGACGTGGTCGGTGCCACGATATTTTTTATGATCGCTTATTTAATGCTGATTTAACTTACTCTGGTTTGACATATTAAGGGTCTCAAAATAATATTGATTAAAAAAGGCACTGTTCGTTTTTATCCTTATCCGTCAAGAAACCGTAAAATCATATTCCTTTAGCAAGTTCCCATCCAAATAAAGCCGGGCCTTCCAAGCCCCGACAAATTTTCCCTCCCAGGGAGAAATATTCAACAGGCCTTTGGTGAAGGACAGATAAGCCCAGGTGGTATAGGTCGGGGATCTGGAAGGGATATTCTCTTTAAGACGCACGGTTTCCTGCACCGTTTTATCGGGTCTTACCCAAAGAACCTTTATCTCATGGAGCCCCTGGAGACCGGTCCAGACGGTTACCAAATAGATCCGGTCGCTCTTGGAAAAAGAAGCGGCCGGGAGAGGACGATTCAGATCTTTGGTCAGAGTGGAATGAAAGCTAAAGGCTCGGGAGGGACCTGGTGTTTCCGGTGCCTTTTGCTCCCCAGCACCAGTCTGAACCGGCTCCACGGCCTTAGGTCCGTTCGCTGGAGGAACCGATGCACCTTTTTCTTTTTTCTGGCAACCCGCAACCCAAGGAAAAACTGCTAATAAAAGCACGATGAGCAGGAAGCTCCCAAGGGTCGGGGAATAGGGCTTTCCCTTGAACCTTGAACCTTGAACCTTGAACCCTTGTTCCCTTGAAACTTTTTTCATGCGTTTGGAGACCCCCAAAAAGTTTATTTTATGGCAGGGCTCCTTTTTTCTCCACAATCTCTTTGATGTAATAAATGGGTTTCCCTTGGGATTCATGGTAGGTCCGGACTTGAAGCTCGCCCAACAAACCCATGCTGATGAATTGAATACCGATAAAGATCAAAAGGATTGCCAAAAGCAGAATCGGACGGTTGGCCAGGGGAATCGAAAAAAAGAATCTTTGAATGGTTAAATAACCGGCCAAAGCGAAACCGGCCAGCCCGGAGAGGAACCCCCAAAGGCCAAAGACATGGATAGGTCGGGTGGAATAGGTCAATAAAAATTTTACGGTGATCAGATCCAGCAGGACCCGGATAGTCCGGGAGAGCCCGTACTTGGATCGTCCGAATTTACGGACCCGGTGGTTGACCGGGATCTCGGCAATGGTAACCCCCATCCAACTGGCCACGGCCGGGATAAATCGATGCAGCTCCCCATATAACCGGATATTTTTGGTGACCTCTTTTTTAAAGGCCTTCAAAGTGCACCCGTAATCATGGAGCTTTACCCCCGTGACCCAGGAAATCATCTTATTGGCGATAAGGGATGGGAGACGTCTGGAGAAAAAAGGGTCTTTTCGCTTTTCCCGCCATCCGCTGACAATATCGTATCCTTCTCTTATCTTGGCTACCAGGGGGGGGATATCCCTGGGGTCGTTTTGGAGATCGCCATCCATGGTGATGATAATATCTCCCTCGGCCGAATCGAACCCGGCAGAAAGGGCGGACGTCTGCCCAAAATTCTTTCTAAGGCGCACCACTTTGATATGATCGCGCTGTTCAGCCTCCCCCTTTAACAGAGAAAAGGTGGCATCAAAACTCCCATCATCAATGGCCACAATTTCCCAAGATTGTCCCGTTGCTTCAAGGACCGGGACCAGTTCTTCGAAAATGATCGGAATATTTTTGGCTTCGTTATAAAAGGGGATAATAACCGAAAGGTCCAAGGGCTTTCCTGATTTATCTAATAGTATTGTTTAGTTACTCGATATTTGAGCAAGGTAGAGGGTTTGGTCTTAAAAGTCAAGGTTTTATTCTTCAAAGAAGAAAAAAGACAGGATCAAAGGGAAAGACAGTTCACTCCTGCCTACCGCGCCTCTTTAGCCTCCAGGAAAGAAAGAAAAAAGGGAGGAAGAAAAGGCTCTCCACGATAAATACCCGAACTATCTGACCCCAGAAGACCGGATTTGTCCAATCTCTCATCACTTGAGGCAAAAACGGCCAGGGGGAGATAACATAGATCCCCGAAAGTGGCCAGAACAAAGGAAATCCGTAGGGGTCTTTAAGGTCTTCGGTAAAAAAATCCAGTAGGAGATGAGAAAAAACCAGGACAAAAACAAAACCGGTTATATTAAGATACCTATATGAGTTAAGAGTTCCAGCATTCGAGGGTTCAAAGTGGCTACCGGAATAGGATGGATGATTTTCGGTTTTTCCTTGAACCTTGAACTTTGAACCTTGAATCTTCAATAAATTGGTCCTTCGTTTCCATTGTATAAGTATCATAAAGAGGCCGGTCATCAAGGATAAACCCACCGTCAATCCCAGACTGTGAAAAGGGCCATGGTGAAACCGGCCTGGATTCTCTGAAAAAATCCCCGGTAGAAAATCCAGGTCCGGCAAACAAGCTCCCAGGACTACCAATCCATACACCAGAAACGTTTTCCCTGGAGAAGCAAACCAGCGGGGATAACAAAGATTTAAAAGCCCCAGCCCGATCAAGCCATGCCCATAAGGAGAGGACATCATTACAAACCTTTCGGGGGAGCCGGCCGGGATTTTGAGGCCGACGGCTCTCTGAGATAAAAATAGGCTCCAGGAAGCCCGATGAAGATGTTTCCAATGTTGGAAGCCAACCCCAGGCTGAAAGCAACCGTGGCTGAAATTCCAAAAAAGGAAAATAAGGTAATAAACAACCCTTCCTGGATCCCGAAGCCGCTCAGGGAAACAGGTATCCGGGCGAAAAATTGAGCGATGGGGATTATGGGGATTAAATAATAAAAGGGCAGGGAAAGGTCCAGGGTCAAAACCAAAAAGTAAATGGTCAGGATAGGCACCAGCTGCTCCGCGAATGACCACGCAAAAAATCTTCCGAGGGCCTTTGGCTGATTACGATACAGCATAAAGGAAGAGGTAATCCCTGAGAACTTATCGGCCCAGGGAAGTTTGGCCAGCCATTTTTTAAATACCGGGGATTCGCCCCCGCGCATCAGGAGTACCAGAAATAGGACTCCGGCGGAAAGGAAGGTCAGCAGGAGCCAGAGGAGGGTCCGGGGAAAGTGGGGAACAAAAAAGACCAACAGGGGAATGACCATGATGGCCATTACGGCCGATGAAAGGAAACCCAGGAATCGTTCCATGATGATGGACGAGACCACATCAATTCCGGTATTGGTGTTCTTGGAAAGTTCATAAGCCCGAACGGCATCACCTCCCAGGGAAGTGGGGAATAGATTTCCCCAAAAAGTCCCCTTAAAATAGACCACAATCAGCTTTTTCCAGGAGCAGGGAATTTCCTTGGCCTCCAAAAGAATTTTCCATTTATAGGTCATCATCAGCCGATCGATGAAATTCAGGGCAAAATAACCGATCAGGAAAGGCCAGCGGATATTTTTCAGCAGCTCGGCCAGTTCCCGCTGGTTGACGAAACGAAGCAGGAAGAGAAGAAGCAAGAGACTGACCAGCAGCTTCCAGAGGTAGGATTTGAGATTCGATTTCATCATAAAAATTCAAAAAGACGCGAGGCGTAAGGCGTGAGGCGTGAGGCGAAAAAAGAAGGGAGAGAACAAAGGATAAGGGATGAAGTAAGAAAAGCAACAAAATTCAAAATTATAATCTTTATCGCCTCACGCCTCACGCCGGTTTTTATTTCCCGAAAAACCTTTGGTGCCATAACCCCAGATTCAACAAGGCCCAGAGGATATGATTGTGATTATGGGTCCGGGCCATATGCTGGTCGATGAGTGTCTGGATATAAGGCCCGTTCATAAATTCCCTGATGACCGGGGATTCTTTCAGCACCGTTATCAATGGCTCTTTTAGACCCTCCCGGAGCCAGTTCTTTACCGGCAGGCTGTAGCCTTGCTTCCCCCGCCAAACGATCTGATCGGGGAGCAAGCCGCTCAAGGCTTGGCGGAAAATAGCCTTGGTGCGAAACCCTTTCAGCTTCCAATCCCCGGGCAGTGAGGCTGTAAATTCAACAAACCGGTGATCCAAAAAGGGGACCCGGATTTCCAGGGCATGGGCCATACTCATCTTATCCACTTTCATCAGCACCGAGTCCGGCATGGTAAACCGCAGGTCAACATAAATCTCCTGGTCCAGACGATCCACGCCGGCCCAGGCGGATCGAAGGGCTTTTATCGGGGCAAAGGGGTCCATTTTGACCCGTCCTTTAAACCCATCATTAAACAACCGGGCATCCTGATCGTCTGAAGAAAAATATTGCCACCTCAGATGACCACCCGCCAGGGGAAGGTGGGAACCCTCTACAAACCGTTTGACAATATTGATCAGTCCTTTCTTTTGGGGCTGGTCCGGAAGGGCCTCGATGATCGGATAGATTATTTTTTCTCTGATTAACCCAGGCAGAATCCGGTAAACCTGATCGGCCTTACTGGCTTTGAAACGATCATAACCGGCAAAGATTTCATCCCCGCCCTCTCCTGAAAGGCAGACGGTCACATATTTTTTAGCCTCCCGGCAGACCAGATAAAGGGGCAGGGCCGAGAGATCGGTCATCGGTTCATCCAGATGCCAAACCGCCTCTTCCAGATCGTTCAGGGTCACTTCAGGGATCATCAACACTGTATGTTCGGTTTCAAACTCCTTGGCTACCAGTTCGGCGTATGGCAGTTCACTGAAAGAGGGATCCGGGTAACCGATGGAAAAGGTTCTTAAGGGATTGACGCCCAACCGGCGCATCAGGGCCACCAGGGTGCTGGAATCCAATCCCCCGGAGAGAAACACCCCCAGGGGGACATCACTGACCAGATGCTGGCGGACGGTTTCCTGGAGCAGTCGCCGCAGTTCAACCACCGCTTCCTCCCGGGTCAGGGAAGTTCCGGGCCGGTTAAGGTCCCAATAAGGTTTTTGAATCAATTCATTCCCGGGCCATTGGAGATAATGACCCGGCCGGAGTTTTTGAATCCCCTCAAACATGGTCAAGGGGCTGGGAACGAACTCAAAGCCCAGATAATAATAGAGGGCCTGAAGATCCACCCCCCGGCTTATTTCCGGTATTTGCAAAAGGGATTTGATCTCTGAAGCAAAGGCCAGCCGCCCGTTTTTAAAATAATAGTAGAGGGGTTTGATCCCCAACCGGTCCCGGGCCAGAAGGAGCTTTTGGTTTCTTTGGTCCCAAAGCCCGAAGGCAAACATGCCTTGAAGATGGTCCAAACAGTTTTCCGCCCATTCTTCATAAGCGTGGACGATAACCTCGGAATCGGCCCGACTGCGGAAAAGGTGTCCTTTGGCTTCCAATTCCTGTCGCAGTTCTGAAAAATTATAAATTTCTCCGTTAAAAACCAGTTGAACGGTCCCATCTTCATTAGGCATGGGTTGGCTGCCCTGTTCGGAAAGGTCAATAATGGACAGTCGTCGAAATCCCAGGGTAATCCCCTGTCCACTGAAAACCCCTTCCTGGTCGGGCCCCCGGTGTTTCAAAAGCCGGCTCAGACGCTCCCCCAGAGAAGGATCCGACCAGTTAAATCCTAAAATACCGCACATTATTTTGATCGCTCATCCCAGATAAGATGACCCTCTGTTTTGAATTGTTTAGCGAAATCTTTTTTCATATTTAACCCGACCGGCTGCAAAATACCGTCCCCTCCGCCTGGGTCCTCTGAAAAACTAAATCGAGGCAGGATCCTTCATAAATTCTCTGGGGACAAGGAAGAGAGGTGTTTTCTAGGAATAAAACGATATCAGGCCCTTTTCATCCGGTATTCTTCAAGGGCGGAACGAAAGACCCGGTCATAAGTTTTGATATTGGCATTCCAGGAGAAGACTTCTTCAACCCTCTGCTGGTTTTTCAAACCGATTTCTTTCGCCCACACAGGATCATTCAAAACGGCAACAATCTTTTCAGCCAAATCCAGCGGATCTCCAGAACGGGCGAACACGCCTGATTCTCCTAAAAACCTGCGGTTGTTCGGCCCCTCAAAACAAACGATGGGCAAACCCGCTCCCATATAGTTGATGATCTTTCCGCTGGCCTCCCCGGCCTCATCCAACTTTGGGTCTACGGCCAAGGCTGCCAGATAAAGATATTGTGGCAAAAGGAAATAATCCACCTGCCCGACAAAAATGCATCTATCCGCAACGCCCAGGGATTCGACAAAGGCCCGGGATTCCTCCACCGGATAGCCGACGATGACGAAAAGACAATCCGGCCTTTTTTTTAGAACCCGGGGGATGGCCTGCCACAGGTAATCAATCCCTTTGGATTTAAGTAAAGCACCGGTATAGAGGACTACCGGGGTCGAAGGAGATATCCCCAGCTTTTTTCGTAAATCGCCCTCTTCGCCGGTTTGTTCAAAAAAATCGGGATGAACCCCGTCAATAACGGTTTCAACCCTCGATTCTGGCAGGCCCATCTCCTTCACCATGAAATGGGAAACCGAGATATTGCTGCCCACGGTGTACTCGGGCATTTTTGAAATCCACCGTTCTATAAATCCAAAAATCCTTTTCAGAAGGGAACCCTCCTTGAAAAAGGAATAGGTGATCAATTCTTTGGTCAGACTGCCCTGGGCGTCAAAGACCAACGGGACTTTGCGGAAACTGAGCCTTCGGATAAAATGACCCAGGATGGCCCCTTCATGAAGATGCCCGTGTATCAAGTCAGGTTTTTCCCGCCAGAAAACCCTTAGGCCTTTAAAAAAAAGCAGAGCGTCAATATAAAATTTATGCCAGGAAGATCCGGCTTCCAACTTGTTATACCAGGGGATCCGCAAGCTGCGCTCGGTTTTGATCCCGGGAATATCCCGGCCGATATGGTAGGTGCACAGGACAATATCATATCCCAGATTTTGCAGGGCCCGGATCTCACCCAGGATGCGCATGTGGCAGCCCCGGTCGGCAAAAAAAGGGGTTGGGGCGATCATTAAGACTTTTATTGGTCGCTCTTGAACAGCTTCCATAATTTATTAATTATACCCCCGGATATTTTCTTTCAGGAAGGTCTTGACATACTCGGTAGGCACACCGGCCAAGGTCTTTCTTCTCGGGCGGTCACACTGTCGGCAAGGATCAAGAAACCGGTGTTCTCGATCTTTTATCTTTTGTCTCAATTCCTGCATCTCGGGACCGTTCCAGATTTCGAGGATCGATTTTTTCTTTAGATCCCCCATTATCATCCGGGCAAAAAAGTCCTGCGGACAAGGCCCCACCAACCCATTCCAGTATACTATTAAAGCATACCAGGGAAAGGTACAAGAAAAAAATGGTCCGCTTTGTTTCACCGGGGATTCAAGCGGACCGGATATGGCCCCGCCCCAATTATGGGGCCGGCGGAGGACCACCCGATTCAATCCCAGCGATTTCAGGGAGGAAACAAACGGTTTCCGCTCAAGCTCCCGATGATTTTTTTCGATACCCATCATCTGCAGGATGGTAACAGGTTTCCGTTTTCGGCTTTCCATTTTTAACTGTAAAAAACGTTTGATGTTTCCCAGGGTCTTTTCAAATTTTGCCGGATAACGGCTTTTTTCATATAAGGAGGGGCGGCCGCTGTCAAAAGAAAAGGAAAGAACATCCAGTCCGGCATTTAGCATTTCCTTTGAAACAGCCTCCGAAAGAACCGTCGCGTTGGTGTGGATTCGACAAGGGATTTTCCGGCTTTGAGCATAATCAATCAATTCAATCAAATTAGGATGCAGCAAGGACTCGCCGCGATGGAAAAGATACAAGTCGTTAACTTGACCTTGGACTTGATCGACAATCTCTTTAAAAAGCCCTGGGGAAATATACCCTTTATTTTCCTTGGGCAAATTTTGATTGGGGCAGAGCGGGCACTTCAGGTTACAATGGTTGGTTAACTCGATCCAAATCCTCGAAGGAAAATAAGATAAGCTGGTTTCCCCTTTTCGAAAAGCCTTTCCAATCCGAACTAACCGTTTCAACTCTCTATAAGTACCCATGCTCCTCATACCAGGCATAGGTCCGGATGAGACCTTCGGTTAAATCGATTTTGGGATTGTACCCTAATTCTCTGCGGGCCTTTTCTATGGAAAAGGCCCGGTTTTGGCGATACCAATCCGCCCGGCGGCGAAAGATAGGGGGGGTGATTCCCAAAGGTTTACAAACCAGTTCACAGAGAAAAGAGGCCAGGTAAAGAGGCCAAAAAGGGAAATGAGGAATCTTTACCTCCCGCCCCATAACCCGGGCTACGGCCTTAACCAGATCCTCAATGGCGATGGCCTCGTTGTCAGCGATCAGATAAGTTTGTCCCAGGGCCTCGTCCTTCTCCATGGATGCCTCGAAGGCGTCGCTCAAGTTATCGATATACAAAGGATGATAGGTGATTCGGCCTGATCCGAACATGGGGAAGACCCCACTTTTGACCCGGCGATAGATCATCAGGAACCGTTCCGGGTCGCCAGGCCCGTAAATGGCCGTAGGACGGAGGATCACCGAGGGCAGTCCTTTTTGAATAAATCCCTGGACCACCTTTTCCCCTTCCCATTTGGTATATTAGTAGTAGTCCTTGGGGGCGATAGGGGCATTCTCATCGGCAGGAGGATGCTTGATATGCACATGGACCCCCTCGCAAATTTCTAGTTCCCTCGACATTGACTTCCCAATAGACTTTATGCGGCAGATCCACCCCACGGAAGGCCGCCGCCACATGAAAAATCACTTCGTTTCCGGTCACCAGGCGGTCCATCAAGGCCCTGTCCGTAACACTGCCCAGAGATATCCTGGCCCCGAGATGTTCAAGCTCATCCCAGAAAAGGCCCCGGGAATTATCGACCACCGAAACGCCATGACCCCTTTCCAGGAGCCGCCGCACCAAATGACTTCCGGTGAATCCGGTACCGCCGGTTACCAAACATTTCATGGACTGCATCCAACCTCCGACATGGAAAGATTTCCTAATTATCTCACATCTATCTAATAGCAGAAAACCCATTGAAATTCAAATAGATATTTCAAAGAAGCCTTTACTTTAAAAGAAATCCTCCTTTTTTCTTATGAGAATGACCGATATTTGTATTGATTTAATCGGTGGGTTTTTATAATTTGAATTTGGAATCAAGTTTGACTTTTGTCCGCAATGGTCCAGGCAAACCAGGAAGAACCTATGAAAATTATGTTTGTTTTTACCGAACTGAACCAGAAATTCGGGGCCCTTCGCTCCCAGCATGGTCTGGCTTCGCTTTCGGCCGTCCTGAGACAAAATACCAAGAGTACAATCGGTTTTTCCTATTTTGCCGAATCCATGGACCTTCATAAATGGGAAGAGGACCTCCGGGGTTTTCAACCCGACTTGATCGGTTTTTACTCCACAGCGGAACAGTTTCATTTTATCAAAACCCTGATTGAAAAAGTTCCCCGACCGGTTTTCACCCTCTGTGGCGGTCCCCATCCCACCTGCTATCCCCTTTGTCTGGAGAGCATACCCCGTCTGGATGCCATCTGCATCGGTGAAGGGGAATACGCCTTATTGGAGCTGGTCCAGACCCTGGAAAAAGGCGGAGACTTTTCAACCATAAAAAATCTATGGGTTCGAAAGAATGGAAATATCATCCGTAATGAAACCAGGCCGTTTATCTCGAATCTGGATGAGCTGCCCTTCGAAGATCGGGAACTGTTCAATACCCAGGAGGCCATCGACAAATACGGCTTTTCCCAATTGCGGATTATGGCCTCCCGGGGTTGTCCTTTCAGCTGCACTTACTGCTCGAATAAAAGGACGAGTCAGACCCAGGCGGGACGGTATGTCCGCTTTCGAAGTGCCGATCATATCCTGGGGGAGATCACTGCCGTAAAAAGCCGATATCACTTTGAAGAAATTTTTTTCGACGATGATATTTTCATGATGAACCGGGAGATCGTTTCCGAATTTTGCTCCCGTTATCCCCGGGAAGTGGGTAAACCCTTTGTCTTTTGCGGGCGGGTGGAGGCCTGTCACCGGGATATCCTGACCATGCTCAAGGAGGCGGGGGGTCGTAGAATCGACTTCGGGTTGGAATCGGGTCATGAAGAGCTGAGACGGACGATCATGAAAAGGAAAATGTCCAACCGGCAGATCATCGAGGCCACCCGTCTGGCCAAATCGGTCGGCCTCCAGGTCAAGACCTTGAACATGGTAGGGCTCCCCGAGGAAACACCGGAAAAATTCCAGGAGACCATAAAAATCAACCGGGAAATCAATCCCGACGTGGTCAGTATTTCCATCTTTTATCCCTATCCGGGGACCGAGCTTTATGATTATTGCCGGGAAAAAAATTACCTGGACCCGCAGGAATCCCTCCCGGAAAATTATGTCTCCCGCCGGGAATCCCTGTTGGAATTGCCGGGATTTTCCAAAGAAGAAATTGCCCGCTGTTTTCGCTGGTTCGGTTTTCAGGTCTATAAAAAACATTCCCTGATCAAGGCCATAGGTTATAAACTGATTTATTCCCGACACGGGGAATTCTTTTTGACCATTTCTAAAAAATTCAGAAAGACCCTGCGCAAAATGTTAAAAGGATTCTAAAGGATTGGGGTGCATTTTTTTCTTGACTCAAACAATAAAAAGACTTAAGAAATTCACCATGAAAATCATTAAGAATACCATTATCTATCTGATAGGCCTATCATTGCTGGGATCGATCGCCTCCTGCTCAACCGGTTCCAGCAGCGGAGGCGGGATTAGTAACGCCGATGGCGGAACCGAACCGGCAACCTATACTGAAACCGACCTGGAAGGGACTTGGAGATGGAGTGCCAACAGACAGACCTCAGCCCTGAATTTGACCGGATCCATAACGTTTAACAACAATTTAAGGGTGATTGGAATGGAAACCGATCGCTGCCCCGGACTTCAAAATTTTTCCACAGCCCAATTCTGGTTGTTTGAGAACGGCTATGTCAAGGGCAATGATCAGGCCTTCTGTAACTATCCAGGAACTGAAATGAAATTTTCCATGGATTTCGTACCGGGGTCGAATAAAAAGACGATCATAGGGCTTATGGATATCCATCAAAGGGATTTAAACACCGGAATCGATTCCTACGAGCGGTATGACATCACCATGAACAAACAATAGGACTTCGTTTTTTATCAAAAGCCACAATCCAAGCCGCCTTTTTCCGAATCTTTTCAACGGCCTTTTTCAATAAAAACATCCGGAAACCGGTCATTCGCTTTATTAAAGGTCAATCGGACCGTGTCTTCCCATCGGCTTCCCACCTTCCAGAGGAAAATTTCATAGTCGGCCAGATCATGTTCATGGTCCCCCTCGGATGCCCCCCAGATCAGCCATTGTCCGTCCCGGGAGAACCGGGGGAAATATTCATGACTGAAAGACGAGGGCAGATCCATAAAGATCCTCCTTTCCACCCGTTGAACAGGAGAAGCCATCAAAAGGGTCCCGCCCCTTCCGCCATTTTCCACCCAAATCAATTCGGAACTCCCGGGAAACCAGGTTATTTCACAGGCATCTTTCCCAAATATGGAAATGGAACCTTTGGAAAGGTCTATCAGGAAAACCCCGTTATTTTTACCGCGAAGGGCTACCGCTAAAAGCTCAGGTTTCTCAGAAGACAACTCGGGGTTGGAAGGTTCACCTTCAAAAGGAGGAAGGCGACCATCGAAAACAATTTTCTCTCTTTGGGAGACCAGATCCTTGATTATGACCTGATGATCCCTCAGAAATAATATTCTTTGGCCGTCCGGCAGCCAAAGAGGGAAATTGCCGTTTCGGGCTGCCAGTTTTTCTTTACCAGTCTCCAGATCATACAGATAGACATCCCAAGGCAGTTGATCCCTTTCCGAGACCCATTTTTTTTGAGACCGGGCGAAAACAATCCGGTTCCCCTCCGGGCTGATGCGGGGGTGGTAATCTACATGAGGATGACGGGTCAGTTGGTAAATAGCCAGGTTGGGCAGGGTCATCAAAAAGATCTGGTGAGACCCGGTCCGGCTGGATCCCCAGACCACTTTTCCTTTCATAGGTCCGATGAGAGCCCGGATGGATTCTCTGGATCCGGCCGGCCAATGGGTCTCCGCCGGTTTTAGAAAATACAGGCCGAAATGACGATAAACCGATCTCATTCCGAAAAGCGTCATGTAAATACCCGCCAGAATTACGGCGGAAAAGGTCACAACCCACCAAATTATTTTCTTTTTCTTGACGGTCAACTTTCCCCTTTTATAGTTGGTGATTATTCCTGCCGCCCCTTCCATCATCCTTTTAAGGTTACAAGTTTAACCTTGTCTCCATTTTCGCCATATGTTATAGAAACAATGATAAGAAAGTAAAATTACGGGAGTTTTAATGAGAATCTTATTGGTCCTGACTGAAATCAATCAAAAATTCGGTGCCCTGGGTGCCGCCCACGGCTTGATGTCCATTTCCGCCTATCTTAAACAAAACGGTTATTCCAATATCCATTTCGGCTATTATCCGGACAAGGACTATCTTATAAAATGGAAGGAAGACCTCAAGCGTATCCGTCCCCAATTGATCGGCATCTATGCCACAGCCCCCCAGTTTCAATTTATCCAAAAAATGGTCCAGGCCGTATCCGATCCGGACCCTTTTATCATCCTGGGAGGCCCCCACCCTACTATTTTCCCGCAATGTCTGGAACAGACCCCGCGGTTGAATGCCATTTGTATCGGTGAAGGGGAATATCCCATGCTCGAAGTGGCCCAGGCCTTGGAGCAGGGAAGAGATTATACCCAAATAAAAAGTCTTTGGGTAAAGGAGACCGGCAGCCTGATCCAAAATCCTACCCGCCCTTTCATTCAAGATCTGGACAGCCTTCCTTTTGTAGACCGGGAACTCAGCGACCATCAAAAGGTTATCGACAATTGGGGGCTTTCCCAAATCCGCATCATGGCCGGACGGGGATGCCCTTTCAACTGCACCTTCTGTTCCAACCACCGGATCAGAAAATTGCAGCAGGGGGGTTATGTCCGCTTCCGCAGTGCCGATCATATCATTGAAGAGATCAAAATGCTTCAAAAAAAGTACCGCTTCAATGAGATCCTGTTTGATGACGACATCTGCTGGATCGATCGGAACCTGGTCCATGAATTTGCCGACCGCTATAAAAAGGAGATCGGCCTGCCCTTCATGTTTTCCGGCCGGGTTGAAATCCTGGACCGGGACAAACTGACCAAATTGAAAGAAGCCGGAGGCACCCGGGTCGGGTTCGGGGTCGAACACGGCGATCAGACCTTTCGGAATACCGTTTTGAGAAGAAAAATGTCCAACAAACAAATCCTGGAAGTCTCTCGGATTGCCAAGGAAGTGGGACTCCAGGTCAAAACCCTCAACATGGTCGGGTTACCGGGAGAAACTCTGGAATTGCATCAGGCCACCATCAAGCTCAACCAGCAGATCAAACCCGATGTGGTCGGCGTCACTATTTTTTATCCCATGCCCGGGACCGATCTTTACGATGTAAGCCTGGAAAAAGGTTATCTCATGGAAGAATCAGCCTCTCTGGGGGATGAGGACACTATCTTCAAAAAAAGTCTGTTAAAAATGCCCCAGTTTCCACCCCAAGAAATTGAAAAGGCCCTGCGCTGGTTTCCCTTCAAGGTCTTCTGGCCTTTTTCCAAAATCAAGGCTATCGGCTATTGGGTTCTCTATTCCAGGTACGGTGAACCCTTATTAAACGTTATGGGGCAACTTCGCCGGCCGTTGAGAAAACTGCTCAAAGGATTGTAATCAAGGCCAATGAATTTACAGGAACGACAACTCTTAGACGAAGTCAGGGTCAAATCCCTTTTTGAAGAAGAAGGGGGATTAGTCAAAAAATATAAGAAGTTTGTTGTCGGTGGTCAGGGCTGGTGGGCGCTTTTCAAGTATGAATTAATAGTGACCTTCTTCGGCTGGATCCCCGGCGCCCTGGGTCTGACCTTGAGATACTTTTTTTATCCTTTTCTTTTTAAAAAAGTAGGCAAAAAAGTCATCTTTGGACGGGACATGAACCTCCGCTCTCCCCATAAAATAACAATAGGGGATCATGTCATTTTTGATGATGATGTTTTTTTGGATGCCAAGGGGTCTACCAACACCGGGATTCAAATAGGCAACAAAATCTTTATCGGTGAAAACACCATTATTCAGACCAAAAATGGGGATATCGTCCTGGAAGATGAGGTGAATATCGGTCCTCAATGCTATCTGGCCTCCACCAACCTTCTCCATATCGGGGCCCGGACCTATATAGGTCCTTATTGCCTGTTTATGAGCGGCGGAGAACACGATGTCAACTCACCTCAAATGGAGCCGGGCCGATCTCTGCCCTTGAACATTGGTGAAGACTGCTGGATCGCCGCCAAAGTCACAGTCTTCCAGGACTGTCACATCGGAAATCACTCGGTTGTCGGGACCGCCAGCCTGGTGAACAGCCCTATCCCCCCGGACAGTATCGCGGTGGGAACACCGGCCCGGGTCGTCAAGACCCTGTCTACAAAAGAATGATGGGGAAAAAAATATTTTTTCTTTTTTTTTCTTTTCTCACCACTGGTTTTCTTCTTTATTATGTCTTCTCTCAGCCCTCCGGATTGTCCTGGAAACATCTGATCACCCGGTTTAATCCCTTCTATGCCTGGGCCTATTTGGCCCTTTATGGGGCGGGGCTTTTCTTGAGGACTTGGCGTTATCGGCTGTTAATTAGAGCCTCTTCCCAACAGATCAAAGTTCCTTTCGGGGAACTGACTCTGGTAACGGCTGTACGAAATATGCTGGTGGACCTGCTCCCGGCCCGGGTCGGAGGACTTTCCTATCCTTTGCTGCTGAATCGGGTTGTCGGGGTGGACTTATCCCATTGTCTTTCATCGTTTACCTATGGTTTCATTTTTGACTTAATAAGTCTTGGCCCTTTGCTGGGTTTGGCGGTTCTGTGGGACAGTTTAACAACCGCTCCTCGCTACCCCTGGCTCTGGGCCTTATCCGGAGTAATCCTGGCCGTTGGCCTTCTGGGATTGTTGTTTCTGGAATCTATAACCAAACAATTGACCCATTGGTCGCAAGGATGGAGCAATCCAATCGTCACGGCAAAATCAGCCTGGAAAAAAAACTTAGCCATTCAACTGAAAGAGATCAACCATTCTTTTTACAGCCTGCGAAAATCCAGGATATTTTGGCCTCTGTTAGGTCTTTCACTTGTGATTCGGGTGATTAAATATTCGCTTCTTTATCTGATGCTGACAGCGGTTATTGGAGCCCTTTTAGGACAAAAAATTCATTTGCCTTTTTTGATGATCATCTTCGGATTAATGGGATCCGAAATGGCGGCCAGTCTACCGATAAGCGGGCTGGCCGGTTTCGGGTTCTATGAAGGTATTTTAGGGGCTACCATGGCTGGTTTGGGGATTCAACCGGCCCAGGGGGTTTCTCTGGCCTTGGCTATGCATATCCTGACCCAGGTGGTCGATTACAGTATTGGGACAGGGGCCCTCGCCTTTCTCTTTTATCTCTGGATGGTCAGAAAAAAGAAGATCATTGTTTAACCCCGGATATGGTGAAACAGGAAAACCGGCTGCCTCCGATCAAAAGCCACATGAGCTGACAGAAGCCCCGGGATAAGGGGCCGGGATAGGGGAACTGCGTTTTGTATTCCTGTGATTTGCTGCCTCCGGAGATCCTGTAAAGTAAATCACTGATCTTTTGCGTGGCCGGATAACCGGTAAAGGTGCTCCTGAAATCCTTATATTCATCTAAGGAAAAGGCGTAGAAATAATCCCGGACCCGCAACGGTGCGAAGGCGCCTTTGTATTGGACCTGGGCTCGCTTAAGCCATTCCAGGACTTGACCGGCGCTATGCACTTCCTCATAGGGGATTCCGAAAGTGTCGTAGGCTAACTGTTCCGTATTCAAGCCGTAATATCGTTTATCCAGTTTTTTGAAAGGGCCGGGGAAATATTTCATCCCTAGCTTAACCCTTCTATCCGGATCATTGGGAGCTAATACTTTAAGCATTTTCTGACGGATAGTCACCGGCCAGCGGCCGAAGGTATTGTAGATGCTGATGGTGACGGTTCCCCCCGGCTTGGTCACCCGGACCATTTCCCTGAAAGCCCCTTCGGTATTGCCGGTAATCATAAAGACCCCATAAGAATAGGCATAGTCAAAGCTGTTGTCCGGGAAATCCAGTTTTAAGACATCCATTTTTTTAAAGGTGGCATTCTCAACCTTGCCTTCTTCTTTAAGTCGCTTGGCGACTTCCAGCGAGCCGTCCGAAAGATCAACCCCTACGGCTTCTGAAGCTTTTCCCTCCAGGGCATACCAGATCACATAATTGCCGGTTCCGCAGCCGCATTCCAGGGTCCTTTTCCCTTCAAACTCCCGGGGATGAATCCCCAGCACTTTTAACCGCCAACCCATTTCCTCGGCGGTGCGCCGGTTCACCGGCCAGGGATGCTTGGAATACATCCCAACATTTTTTTCCTGAATAGCCCTGATTTCTTGTTCAGACAAAATTTCCGACATAAACACCATCCAACCACTATAATCCTTCTTGGGTTCTCTTATTGCTCTATCTAATTATCTAATCATTTTATAAATTATTAATTAAGGTAGGCACTATCTAACATCTAAGGGGATAATGGTCAAGATTTTTTTGTTTTTTCTGTTCTGTGTTTCCCAACCAATTCCATCAGGATGGCAGACTTTTAAACTGCTTGACTAATAATCAATTTTAGATTATTAACACCATCCATCCCGCATCCTGGACGTAGGCGCTTAGTGAATCAAGATCGACAAAGTTTTGTCGATCTTTCTGTAACAACCGAAAATCCCCCTGCCCGTCACCCCGGCGAAGGCCGGGGTCCAGTCCCGCAGGGGTGAATTTAACTTCCTGGATTCCGGCCGACTTCCATAAGGAGTCTGCAACCTATTGATTTAATAAATTTTTACGACTAATAGGTCCAAGCCTTTAATCTTTCCTCGAATTCTTTTTGGTAGTAAGCTGAAACCTGATCCCCGCCAGCCGATAAAAAAGGCTTCCCTGGCAAAATAATTTTTATTGACTTTATTCATAATTCCTTTAGTATAAGACATTCATTATTGCCTTTTATTCTATTTTAATGAAATTTAAAGACAATAATTTTTGGAAGCGCTTCAAGGAAGTTGGATCCATCTTTCTTCACCCGAACCATTAAATTAATATTTCCAGAGGATTTATGGCAAAAAAAAGGGTAAACCAGATGAGTTTGTTTTTTTCACTCCTCTTGCTGTTTATAGGTATAAACGGTTGTGAAGTAAACCAGACCAAATCCAGCGGAGGTTCCGGGTCCTCCGGAACCTCGGCTGATAACCAGCCAGCCCACGGTCAGGCCACCATCAATTTAATGGCCGAGGATGTTTTCTCCGGAACTAATCTTAATACCAGATACTGGTCTCAACTGGAGGCTTATTGCAAAGCCGGGCCGACCCAGCTTATCATAGCCGACATGGCACTGGTCCCGGATCAGTTTACCCGTTCCATTGCCCCCGGTTATTGGGCTTCGCAGATGTTTGCTTTGTCTTCCACTTATGCCGGTGTTGCCTGGTCTCCTCCCGAAGATGCGGACGCCGCCTATTATTTTACCATCCGGGATCAGATTAATGACTGGTGGGCCCGTTACATTAATGCGATCCTGAGAATAATGCAAACCGCCCCTCAAACCACGGCACTCATTATCATAAATGATGAACCTGACAAATGCGGGGCAAGGCTCGGATATGCGATCCGGGATAACTTAGCTTCCGTTGGCGACCGGGTCACCCAGGGGGATGTTCTTGACCATTGGAGGAATTTAAGAAAAAAATAAAAGAGCTTAAGCGTGCGGTTAGGCCGGACGTTATTCCTTTTCTTTTGTTTAAAACATTTACTTTACCCTTAGCAGAGGGGATCTTCCCCTCTGCTATTTTCTGCTCTCCCTCGAACTCCACAGCCAAATTGAACTCTCTTCTGGACTGTAGCCTCGAAAGCCATTGATGGTATCGGTGTAATGAAACCCGGTTGCCAAATTGACCTGAGAATTCTCCTTAGTCTGAAAATAGATTCCGAGCCAAACAGCCTATTTTCATGTCCCGGCTTCTTGCCCGACTCCTTCCAGGAGTCTCCTAAAAGATCGGCATAGTCGATCGGCCAGAAGCCTCCTTTTTAGGTCGACAAAATCGACCGGCTGGTGGTGTCACACCACAAAAAGCGCGGCATGACGGTTTAATATTATGTTGTTCCAAGATCGGGGATGAATTTCAAATTTTGTGATTATCCTATTATCATCCAGGAGCTTATTGAAATAATCAAGATTCCCAGGGTAAAGAAGAAGACCGACCAAGGAAAAACCGGTAGTGGGAAAATTAGTTTTTGTTTTACCTTTGACCAAAGATCCAAGAACGGAAAAATACCCACCAGGAAAATCCACCCCAAACTTAAAAAGCTGTTTCGGATCTGGGGATGAAAGTACCCCGGTGAAAAAGCATGGGCGGCCCGAAAGGCCATGGGATTAAAAATCGAGCCGTACTCCCAGAACCAAAGCTTGGGCTGGACAGCAACGTTTAACCCGATCCAAAGGCCAAAGGCCCCCAGGACGAACATCCCGGACCGAGTGAATGACCATGAATCATTCGTAAACAGGGCCATGGTCGGAATAATAGATAACGGCACCAGGGTCACCAAGTAACGCAAAGGAGGACAGATTCCGCCATGCCAATCGGGAAAAGAAGCCATCGGGACCAGAAAAGCTAAAAACAAGGAGATCAAAGTAACGGTGAGTCGGCGATCTTGCCGCCAGAGGGGAATCATCCCGAAAAAGGAGAGGATTATCAGTGGATTAAAAAATAATAAGCCTTTGTCTCTATCGGTCAATAGGGCAGCCAATCCCCGTGGAACGGCAAAGAGATTGAGCGGTTTATGGCTGTTTATTGGAAAGGGGAGGCCATAAAACGAATAGTAGTACATCCCTTGCAGGATCAGGGAAAACAGCGGCAATACCAGGAATAAAAACCACCGGCGGCGGAACTCAGGACGAAAAAAAGCCGCCACGATTAGAACCAAGAAAAGTCCGATAAACCGCTCGTGAAACCAGGGTAAAGAGGCCGCCAAAATTCCCGTAATCAGAATGACTCCCCTTTTTTTGGCTTGAATCAAACCCAATAAAACCCCGGATAAAAAAAGGGCTGCCGGCAGATCGGGGTAGATCTGATTGGAATAATAAATCAAAGGAGGAGTCAGAACGAAATAGAAGGCGGTTAGGCCTGCCGGAAGAGGTCCGGAATAAGCCCTGGCCAAATAAAAAATTAAAACTATAAGAAAGGAGGCCATCAGGTTGACCCAAACCAGCACCACAAATCGAATTCGCTTATCCGCCTGAAATCCTATCCAATACGCCGGTGCGATCAAGAGGGGGAGTCCCGGACGATTGATAAAATATTGTCGATCCCCCCAATCCTTTTCCTTTCCCGTTAATCGCCCCTGGGCAATCCGATTATAAAAGTCAAATCCGAACTGGTCACCCAAAAGTGGGTGTCGGTTGAAATGAACGTAGTCCTGGCGGTTATTGGACAAATCGAGATCGCCGTCAAAAACCAGGCTGTGGGTTATCAGTAAATAAGAGGGTTCGTCACCGGTCAACAGATAGTGAAGTCTGACATCGTTGGGATCGGAAGAGATCAGCGAAGAACGAACAACACTGAAAAGGACCAGGGCGCTGAAAAACAAGACAAAAGGGAGAAAATAGTTCAAGGAAATTAATGGAAAAAGACGATTTCGCCGGTGAGAAAGAGACAACCGGCTTCTGGGAACAATGGCGATGATGAAGGCGCCCAGGGATAGAACGGCCAGAGGCCATGAAAACATCCTGAATATTAATAAGGCCGGATGATCGATTGTTCTGAAAAACAGTATAAGGAGAAACCCGGTAAAAACGATCAGGGAAAGATAGAACCGGTAAAAAGGTTTTGCTTCCGAATTTTTTTCTTCCGAGCCTTTTTCGGTGGATCTTCTAAAGGCGGCCAATTCCCGTTTCCCCGTGTCCTTTGGTCTCATTGAATTTAGGAGGAATACTTAAAAACCCGAACGCGGCCTGCCTCAGGGCCGAGCTGAAACTTCAATCCGATCGATCCACACATCCGCCTGACTTTCAAATTTAACCCGAAAATCAACCTCGCACCGAAAAGGGACTTCAAAATCCATAGCCACGGGTTTGTACCTTTCCCCGGTCAAATCACCGGCGGTCACCCGGCGTTTTTTGAAAAGATGCTTCCCCATATCCGAGGCCACCCCCAGTTCGGCAACCGTTTTATCAGAGGATCCGCTAAAGTTCTTTCCCGCCTTCAAATAGAATTGGATCCGATACCGTCCCGGATCGAAGGTTCGATAAGGACCTTGGATCAACATGACCGGCGGATGGTATCCACCCTGCCCAAAGACCGCCTCACCTCTGGAAGCCAGCGGATCCGGCAGGATCTCCCCGGTTTGTCGGAACAAATCTTCAGCCTCCACCACACCGGGCCCATTCCTCTGACCGGCAAATCCCACCTTGACCAAATTTACAGTCACCGGCAAGGTACCGGCAAAATAAATCCGAAAATTTACTCTGGTAACGGACGAAAGTTTAAAGGGTAGAGGCACGTCGACCCAGTTGTTGGCTATTCCGGATTCTTGACCCCCAATTTTTTTTCTGGTTAAGACGTTTTGATCCCGGTCGTCGATAATTTCGAGAGTTGCGGCTTCCCGGCGGTCCGAGGCCCTTCCGGTTTTAACCCGGAACGTGGAAATATAATTACCGGAAGGAAGAAACCTGGCCGGGCCATCAATCAAGTATCCGGGCTTATCTCTTCCTGGGAGGGCCTGGATGAGATTACCCCTGGCCTTAGTTTGGGGAACCCATTTTCCTCTTAATAGAGGTTCATCCTGTAATAATAGATAGAACCCGGAAGCCGAAGGATCAAAAAGGCGCTGTCCGATCTGATTCTTGAGATCTTGAGCATAAAAAACAGCGTTGACCGGGGAACCGGGATCGGGGGGATTTCCAGGCCCTCCGGGATTGCCCTGAAATTTAAAAAGAGAAAGGTTTCGATGGACGGAGAGGGGTTCCAGCCAGGGCGAAGCCGCCAGTCTTTTTAAGGCCAATCTTGGAGGAAAGGGACTTATTTTATTGGTGTAGACCTGGTAATCATCATGGAAGGTAATGAGATCCACCTTGAGTTGATTCATTTCCCGGATTTCGCGGGGGGTCAGTTCCCCGTAATTCAAGGGGAAAAGGGGCCAAAAAACCTTTTCGATATAATCCCGGACCACCACCGGTGCATATCCGTTTATCATCGGTTTTCGGGTTCGGGTAACCGTATATTCATAAACTGAAGATTGATGGGAATCCCCCGGCCAGACAGGAAGTTCCAGGACACGTTTCCCATCCGACAGACTCTTTTCAATTTGATCGTAGAACTGATTTCCCCTGGGCATAATTGAAATCCCCAAGGGTTGCCTGGTATGATTTTCGGCCAATATTAAAAAAATAATCAGTGGAGGAAACCACTTCATTAAACGCAGCCAACCCCTGGAGGCCAATCCATCCCGTATAGCCGACAAGGCCATTCCAGCCAGCAAACAAAAGAAGACCATTCCAATCATTACAAATCGCCCGGGCAACCTGGAGTAGTTAAAGAAAGGAAAATATTGATAGAGAAATGGATAGAGGGGGAAGGCGGTCAAAGTCGGCCCGAGAGACAGGACGGTAGCCAGAAAGGCCAGGGCGCCGGCCAATGGCAGGTATCCCGATTTTTTAGGGTTGCGTCTGAAAAGAGGAATGAGTCCAACAAAGGCCAGGAGGATCAGTCCCCAGCCCAAAAGGACAAACCGTTCATAATTGATATCTTGCCAGAAGAAAAAATTGCTTACCTTCGGAGAATAAAGGCGAACCTCGGCGAGAGTCCGTCCCTTACTGGCCACCGAAGGCAATAAAACCATTTTCCTGATGTGCATCAGGTAAGCCGAGGCCACGGTCAAACCCAGTCCAACCCCGGTAACAGCGTAAAGGATGCCGGGCCAATTAAAGGCTGGGAGACGATTCCTTTGTCTCCGCCATTGAGCGATCAGGAAAAAAGAAAAGAGGCCCAAACAAAACAGGATTACGATCAGACCCAGGCGGGGGACACTGAGCCGGTATTTTAAAGGATAAAGCCACAAAGGCAGAAAGAAGAAAAAGAGTTTTCCCACCTGATGACGGGCTTCGGCAAAAGAAAGGGTGGTTAATCTTGAAAATAAAACGGACAGATAGGCCCAGAATAATAGGGTAAAAATGACCCCTGAAATTAAAGGTTGGAGCAGGTCAAGATGCCAGAAGGGGAGTTCGTTTTCATGCCAGAACCGAATCCAAAGCATAAATGATATTGAAAGTCCCCCGGTTAAAGCCCCACCAAAACCGGTCCAGAAGGTTATATTTTCCCCTCTCTGTTCTTGAACCGAAGGAAAAGGTGGTGGAATGAGCAGGATGCGGCTCGGAAAATAAGCCCCTATGGTCAGAGCTGTCAAATAACTGGTATGGGGATCCATCAGGGAAACAATGACCAAACACAATCCGGCCCCGGCACTAAAGAACCAGCGTCCGCCGGATAGGGTTTTTTCAATAAAATAAAGACAAAGGGGAAGAAAAAAAATTACATGGCCGGTAAGCTGGCCCCCGGCAATATGGCTTACCCGATAGGGGAAAACGGCAAAAATGAGCCCGGCCATCAAAGAGGCCCAATAGTCTTTGGTCCAGGTCCGGGCCAACAGAAACATGGCCAATCCACAAAGCATAAAGGAAAGGAGAACTAATCCATTATAACCCCCGACAGGCCCTAAAAACAAAAGGACTACATAAAGGATCGAATAGGGGAAATTGGCATAAACCGTGCTCATCGGCCCTGTCGGCCCATTAAATTCATAGGGATTTGTCAAAAGGGCTGAATGACCGAAAATGTTGTCCGAAAAAAGCCAATACCAATAGTAAGACTGCAGGTGGTCCCCGGGCATCAGCGGGACCCGCTCAAAACCCGATATCGGTCTTAAGGTATAGGGGATAGAAGAAAAAAAATTCAAGGCCAGGGGCCAGGTAAAAAGGAGACCGGCGATCAGACACAGGACAAGGCAGAGCATAATGGGTCGTTTGGCCAAGCTTTCAGCTTTCCTATAAATATCTTGTTGCCTTACGTTTTTTTTGCTAAAGCTATTATGAATTCAAACGGATGTCAAGACCAGAAGGCGGTCGGAACAGTTAAATGCGAAAATCCAGTGGTTTTTTAATCATCCTCATTTTAGGAATAATTGTTCGTGTTTTACCGTTCCAAATTCTCCCATTTAACTCCGATCAGGCCATAGTAGGCTTGATGACCCGACACATTCTAGAGGGAGAATTTCCCTGGCTGTATTACGGGGACGCCTATGGAGGGATTCTGGAGCCTCTCTTGGCCACCTGGTCCGGCCTGTTTCACGGCGTTACTCCATTGAGCCTTAATTCGATTTCTTTTTTATTTTCTCTCTTATTTATCATTTCCCTCTATCAACTGGGCCGGGAACTCTATAACCGGGAAATCGGCCTACTAAGTATGCTGTTGGCGGCCATTCCTCCTTCGGCCATCTACCTTGAAACCAGTCTGGCTATCGGCGGGTATATTGAAGGCCTCTGCCTGGGGAATTGGATCCTGCTTTGGTCCTATCGTCTAGCTGATCCTAAGGCCTCCCCTTCCCTTTCCCTATTGCAGCTTTTTGGACTGGGATTGCTTTGGGGAATTACCTGGTGGACCTACCCCATTACCCTGGTCTACCTTATCACCAGTTTTTGCTTTATCGGTCTTCAAAAAAAGGAATTTCTTCTTAAAGGAAAAGCAAGCATAGCCATTGCCAGTTTTTTCCTTGGCTCCCTTCCCTTCTGGATATGGAACATCACCTATGGTTTCCCCTTTTTTCGGTTTGTCCAATCCGGGGGAAAAGGCAATTTTTGGACAAACACCCTGACCTTATTCAACCAGGTCCCCATGATGTTCGGATATAATCCTTTGCTTCCGGTAACCCTGGGCGCCTTTTTTTTTGTTTTTCTCTTTTTGGTCAGCCTGCTTTTTCTTCTCATTCCTCAAAAGAAGTTCAGCAACCCCTTTCCCTCCGATCGGGAAGGCCGGCTGTTGCTAATTTTTCTGATGGTTTTTGTTATTATTTTCAGCACCTCGGGATTCGGAGAAAGGGCCTCAGCCATCCGTTATCTGGTCCCTTTGTATACCCTTTTCCCAATCACGCTGGCCCTGTTTTTCCGTAGAGTACGAACAAAAAGTTCTTTCCTGAGCTATTTTTTTATTTTTTCTTTTTTATTTTACTATGGCCTTGAGCATAGGAACTGCTTTACCCTGTTACAAAAAAAGGCTGAAAAAACCCGAAAACAGACAGAGGTAGAAGCCGACCTTTTCCGTTTCTTGAAAGAAAAAAAAATTCGTTATGCCTATGCCCCTGAATATTGGGACGCAGCCCGGTTGACTTTTGACACCGGGGAAGATTTGATTTTTTCCCTGCCTTTTAACGATCGATATCCATTTTACACCTTATTGGCCGATGCCTCCTCCCACCCGGCCTTTGTCCTTGGAGGAAGTTACCTAAGCAGTTTCGAGGAAATGTTCCACTCCTTAGGCGGCACCCACAAAAGGGAAATCTTTACCAAATTTCCCGGGATAAAAGGTTATGTCCTCTGTTATGACTTCAAGCCGCCGCTGGAAGGGTATCAGGAAATCCCGCCCGACAACTGGGAGGGCCGAAGTAATTTTAACTCGAAGGCCGTAAACAGGGCCTTTGATCGTAACATTGCGACTCAATGGACTTCTTCCCATTTTCAGGAACCCGGGATGTATTATCAAATAGACCTCGGCCGGATTTACCGACTCAATCGTATCGAACTCCTGGCGGGAAAGAATAATGGTTGGGACTTTCCCGGCCGATACCGGGTGGAGGTATCAAGCGATCTGAAGACTTTTCAAGAGAAAGCCTCGGTCCAAAACCAATGGGCCAATTTATTCTGGTCTCTGGACCGCCCTTTTTGGAAATTGAGGGAGGGACGGACAGAATTTTGCTTTGATCCGGTTGAAGCCAGATATATCAAAATCACCCTGGAAGGGAAAAAGCTGAATTCCTGGACCATTGGAGAAATTTTTGTTTATCGGCAGGTCGATCGTCCTTCCTCCGAGGCCTTTCTCCTGGAGGCCTTTCTCTCCTTCCTATCCAGAGAAAAACTCGACCGAGTTTACGCTGATGTAGGCCTATCCGCCCTTCTCACGCATCGGACCAACGGAAAAATCAAGTGTCTCCAAAGCGAATATGAAATGACCAACACCTCCGATTATCCAATCAATGGGTACCAGGACACCTTCCCTTATTTTAATCAAATGAAAAGAGAAGTCCGTTTTTCATCTGAAACGGCTTTTGTGGTAAAGGAAGAAGACCAGCCAGCCTTTGTCCGGGCTTTAGAAAAAAACAAACGCACGGCCCGGTTCAGACGTTTTGGGGGGACCTTTGTTTATTACCATTTTCAGCCACCTGATGAGGCGGTCTTATCCCAACCGGGTGCCTCTAGGGAGGCCTGTTATTGGAGCGGAACCCACTTATTGGCGCTAACCCCGCCTTCCAGAGTCAGGAATGAACGATAACCGAAAAATTCTTAAGGGTCCGGCTCCCTGGCGCGCCCATCTCCTGTTTTTACTAATCCTCTTCCTGCTGGCCCCGGTCAATTTGATATCCAACCTGCCCCATCTCTCCACCCATATTCCGGGGGATGTGATGGATACGGCCGAATACCCGCTTAATGAATGGTGGACGGCTCATGCCTTGTTGGACCTGCGGACCAACCCTTTTAACAACACCTATATGTTTTATCCCCTTGGGTTGAACATGGTCCAGCACACCTATACCTTTTGGGACGGTTTCCTTTATACCTTGGTTCGTCCTTTTATTCCACTCATTCTTTTTCACAATCTGCTGATCTGGACCACTTTCTTTCTCAATGCTCTGGCCGCTTATTGGCTGATTTTTTCAGTGACCCGAACAGCGGGGTTGGCCTTTTTAGGAGCTTTAGCCTTTGGTCACTGTCCGGCCCTGCTGAGCTACTATAAGACCGCCAGCCTCCTCGAAGTGTATGGTCTGGTATTTTTTATTACGACCTCGATCACTCTTTTCGAGAAACGTCGGCTCCGCTCGGCGATCCTGGCCGGCTTTTTTTGGGGATTAACACTCTATCATTATCCCTATTATTTTATTTTCGGGGGATGGTGGCTCCTGATCCTTTTGTCTTATCAGGTACTCCCCTGGAGATTGGAGTCAAGAACCAACCTTGAAACCTGGGGGTCTGTCCTGGTCGAAAACCTGTTCAGATTTTTCCTCCTGGTCTTAATCCTATTTCCGGTTTTCGCTCCCCGTCGGCTGTGGGAATTGATGGTCAGCATCCATCTGGTCAATTGGGTCACCCCTCTCGGGATTATCCTTTGCTTGCTGACGATCCGGACCATCTTCCGGATTCGAGGCTCAGGCAATAATTTCCATCCCACGTCCTCTCCCCCTGAGGAACCCGGAGGAAAGGAAAGAGGGAAAAATCAAAAACTGATACCATTTAAAACGGACTGGGCCTTATGGCGAAAGGCCTGGCCCGTTCGCTGGAATCCGATTCCCTTAGGCCATCTCTTTTCCTTCCTAGCCCTTTCCCTCATAGTCGTTGCGGTCGCTGCCCTGATCGGTTTTCCCTATTTCCAGGCCTATGTGAAAGAAGAGGCCACCCGTTTGGCTGTGGGCAGCCTCCCTTCGGAATTTTCAGTTTACAGTGTCGACCTGGTAAGTTTTTTCGCTCCCTTCAACGCCCGACTGGAAGGCCTCCGCAAGATTATGAGCGGCGATTGGAAAACCGGCAGGACGATCATCGGGACCCCGGCCTTCCTGGGATATGGGTTTATGGTGATCCTCTTTTTCGGGATGGGGAAATTTTTTAAAAGGCCGGAGTTGCGCCTCTGGCTGACAGCCTGGGGTTTTTTCAGTATCTTGAGCTTAGGGCCTTATCTGAAAATTCATGGTCTGGTGTATGACTCTCTTCCCCTGCCCGCTTATCTGATCCGCTTTTTGCCGATCATTGAAAGCGGGCGTACCCTGTCCCGTTACCTGGCCCCGGCCATGCTCTTTTTGTGTCTGTCAATCTGTCTGATCCTTAAACCCTTTTATGAAAAATTATCACCCTGGAAGAAAAAGATATTTCTAACCCTGATGCTTTTGCTGACAGGCTTTGAATACGGTCTATTCCCAAAACCTTGGCCTTTGCACTTTACCGATTACCGG
>JACQYK010000177.1 GCA_016208255.1 Deltaproteobacteria bacterium
GCTGTACTCTCGCTGGTTTTGCCTTCCCATCAAACTTCATGAGGGCCTTCAACAGTGGTCGATGGAAGTCTTATTCCGATTAAGGGGTCGTGGGAGCCGGGCCATTTTGAATCCCTTCAATCTGTGAGGATAGGAAATGGACTTGTTTGGAAATCTCCGGATTGTTTTTAAGGTCCTTTTCCACGGTGCTGACCGCATAGATCACCGAGGTCGTGTCCCGATTAAAGGCCTTGCCGATGGTCTCCAGGGTATGGCTGGTATATTTTCTGGTTAAAAAAATGGAAAGATTTCTGGGAATCAGATGGACCCGTTTCCGGGAACGGGAGGTCATTTCTTCCAATGAGATCCGGAAATATTTCCCCACCAGATCTTTAATGGCTTGCATGGAGATTTCCTGCTTTTCCTCCAACTGTTCCTGGACCACTAATTCAGCCAGAGAAAGGTCCAGCCGCTGGTTCATCAAGGTGGCCTGAGCCGACATCCGAATCAGACAGCCCTCCAACTGCCTCATGTCCTGGAAGGGCTTGGCGGCCAGGAATTCTTTAACCTCCTGAAGCAGCCCGATTCCCAAAAAATTCGATTTCTTTTCCACAATGCCCAAACGGGTTTCAAAATCGGGGGGATCGATGGAGCCGATCAAGGCTGAACTCAAACGGGATTTTAATTTGCTGCCCAGACGGGGAATATCCTTGGGGGGCAGGGAACTGGTGAAGATGATTTTTTTGTTGTCGTTGAACAAATTGTCCAGGGTATAGCCCAACTCGGTCTGCGTCGTTTCCTTTCCGCTCAGGAAATGGACTTCTTCCAAAAGCAGAAAATCGCAATTTTTTCGGTATTTGTCTTTGAAGGTACCCATGGAATTGGTTTTCAGGGATTGGACCATTTCATTGGTAAAGTCTTCCGTGGAAAGATACAAGACTTTGGCCTGGGGTTGGTGTTGATGAATATAATGACCCACGGCTTGTGACAAATGGGTCTTGCCCAAACCGGAGGAAGAAAAAAGATACAAGGCGTTATTATGAAGATTTTTCCCCGTAGCCAGGGCCATGGAAGCCAGGTAAGCGAAATGATTGCTGGGCCCGGTCACGAATTGATCAAAAGTAAAATTTACGTTCAGGCGCAGTTGATCTTTTCGATCGAATCCGGGAAGAAGGAACTGTTGAGGCCGGGCCGATGAGACAGGAAATGATCGGCTGGGTCGGGGAGTCGAAACCTGAAAATTGATCTTCCGGGTATTCGGATTTAGATCTTGGGCCACCCGAACGATTCTGGCGTAATATTTATCTTTGACCCAATTCAGGGAAAAGGGATTGGGACAACCCAGAAGTAGTTCCTCCTCTTCGGAGGGGAGAAGATCCAGGGGGTCGATCCACATTCGATACTGAGTATCCGGGATTTCAGTTTGAAGTTGTTCTTTAATGGCTTGCCAGAGATTCTCTATCATAAAATCGAATCTTGTTCCCCTCGTGTAAAAAACAAAACAGTTAGACCGGGATGCTTGATACAAGTCTTACTTAATTGAAGATCCGCTTTAGGCAACGCCCAAAAAGCCAAATATTTTCTGGTTATTTACCTGGCTGGAAATCCAGACCTTGATTGGAGAAATTCCGGGGTCGATGGACCCCCTGACAGTAAGGTTACAGGCAACTTTTCCAAAGTCTCTCGCTTCAACATCTTTTCAATCACCCCGCTGCTCACCAGGAGGCGGGAAATTGTTTCATTGTTTGCGGCCAAAGATCTATGAAGAAGGATTCCAAAAGGAGAACCCTGTAGGTTGGATGACTGTCTTATTATCCCAGGAATAGAGGTCTGTCAAACCTTAGGGGGCGGACTTTGAAGTTAGCCATTAGGACGCATCAATACGAAATAAAAGCGGCCTCCTTCTTGGGCCAATGAAGATTCCCCCGGCTAACCTGTTAAAACCATGTTCGATTGGGTGAAATTAGAAAATAATTGGGAATCTGAGTGGTTAGGGAAGAAAGACCTCCCGGGGCCTTTTTTTTCTCTTAGGACGATCTTCTGTTTTCTAAGTTTTTCTCCCTTTTTTGAAGGCCTCCCCTTGACGAGTTCAATAATTCGGTTATTGCCCCCGGTCTCTGATAAAGAATTATTGAAAAGGTCGCGGGTTTGGAAGGTCCGCTATCCCCGGAGGGCATGGATAGCGGATAAACCAGGGAAGGCTTAGGAAACCAATCTTATTTTAGTATCTTGGCCTGTTAAAACTTTTTTTGAATCCGATGCAAAACCTCTTCAATTAAAGTTTGAATTTCCCGTAAACGTTCCGGGGATCGGGCCTCGAAGCGTAAAACCAGTACCGGCTGGGTATTCGAAGCCCTTATCAGACCCCATCCGTCTTCAAATTTAACCCGAACGCCGTCGACATCGATAATAGAAAACCTTTGGGCCAGTTCATTTTTAGCGGCTTCCACCAGTTGGAATTTGGTTTCTTCTTTGGTCTCGACTCTAATTTCAGGAGTGGAATAGGTCTTGGGCAGACCGGCCAGCAATTCGGGGATTTTCTTGCCGGTTTTCGATAAAATTTCCAGAAGCCTCAAGGAGGCATAGACGGCATCGTCAAAGCCGAAATATCGATCAGCAAAAAATAAATGGCCGCTCATCTCCCCGGCCAAAACGGCCTGGACCTCTTTCATCTTCTGCTTGATCAGGGAATGTCCGGTTTTCCACATCAGGATTTTTCCTCCCTGACGGGGTATGTCATCATACAGGTTCTGGGAACATTTGACCTCGCCGATAAAAGTGGCCCCGGGCCGTCCGGGCAGGATATCCCGGGCAAAAAGGATCAACAGTTGATCTCCCCAGATGATATTTCCGGCATGATCAATCACGCCCAGTCGATCTCCATCCCCGTCATAGGCCAACCCTACCTCCAGTTTCTCCCGGTTAACCAGGTCGATTAACTCCTTTAAATTTTTAGGAACGGTTGGATCCGGTTCGTGGTGGGGAAACGATCCGTCTATTTCGCAATATAAATCAAAGACCTGACAACCCAATTGGCGGACGATGGGAAGGGCCACCCATCCCCCGGTCCCGTTTCCTCCGTCCATACCCACCCGCAGGGGGCGAGGCAAATGGATATCTTTAAAAATAAAGTCCTGGTAAGCCGGGAGAACGTTTTCCTCGCGGACCGTCCCGGTTCCGGTCATGAACTTTCCTTCCTCGGCAATCAGGCGTAACCGCTGGATCTCGTTCCCGAAAATAGTATCCGGTCCGCTGCATACTTTGAACCCGTTGTATTCCGGTGGGTTGTGACTGGCGGTAATCATAACCCCGCCATCGGTTTTCAGATGACGAATGGAAAAATAGAGCAATGGAGATGGACAAACACCGATATCTATAACCTGAGAACCGGTTGATAAAAGCCCCTTTAACAAATATTCTCGAAAGGCATCGGAACTGAGCCGCCCGTCCCGGCCTAAGGTGATCTGTTTTTTCCCGGCTAGTCCCAGGTAGGTGCCAATGGCCTTTCCCATGGTTTCCACTTCTTCCAGGGTTATCTCTTTATCGATAATGGCCCTTATATCGTATTCTCGAAATATTTGCGGGTTCATCCAATTCCTCCTGATCGAATAATTTATAACAGCTCAAGTTTGCCCTGAGCTTCCAGCAACTCCACTATTTTTTTGACCTCCTGGGCCCTTTCGCGCGGACAGATCAAGAGGGCGTCTGGGGTATCCACCACGATGAGATCCTTCATCCCGATCAATCCTACGGTCTTCTGAGGGCTATGAACCAGGCAACCCCGGCTATCCAGGATCAGGACCGGACCTTCCAGGCAGTTCCCTTGTTCATCCTTGGGTTCCAACTGATATACCGCTTCCCAACTGCCCACATCATTCCAACCGAAATCCCCGGCCAGCATCAAGACCTTATCCGCTCTCTCCATAATAGCATAATCAATGGAGACGTTCTCCATGGCCTCATAACCGGACCTGAGGGCCTTTTCCCAGCCCGGAGTGCCCAGGAATTGTTTTAGTTTTATCAATTCGCCGTACATAGCCGGTGTCAGCCGGGCCATTTGTTCCAGGATAGTTGAAACGTTCCAGACAAACATCCCGCTGTTCCAAAAAAAACGGCCGGTCTTCAGCATGGCTTCGGCCTTAGGTCGGTCCGGTTTTTCATGAAAGGCCTTGACCTCCCAAACCTGGTGGCCGTTAACGTCCATTAGTTGTTTCCCCCTTTCCAGATAACCATAACCGGTTTCCGGGAAGGTCGGTTTGATCCCGAGAGTCACCAGATAGTCCCCGGATTGGGCGGTCCGGGTTGCGGCCAGCAGGGTCTCCTGAAAAGCAGGGATCTGGGAGATATAGTGATCAGCCGGCAGGACGGCCATGGTAGCCGCCGGATCGATTCTTTCCAGGATCAAGGCTGCCAGGCCGATACAAGGGGCCGTGTTCCTGCCCAGGGGCTCCACGATCAGCCCGGTTTCCGGTAAATCAGGAAGCAGCTCTTTGATGGCCTCGGCCTGAGAGGTCTCAGTCACCACAAAAATATGCGCCCAGTCGGTAAAGGGAAGGAGGCGATCGATGGTCTGTTCCAGAATGGATTTGGGACCGACAATATCCAGAAGTTGTTTGGGCCGTTTGGTCCGGCTCCTGGGCCAGAACCGGGTGCCCCGCCCTCCGGCCATAATGACAAAATATAAGGAAGTGTTCATAGCGGTAGGTTTAAAATTTAAAAATCTAAATTCAAAATTCAAATTGCAAATTGCAAATTGCAAAATACGGTTTGGGGTTTTTCCTAATCACGCCAAGTTTGGATTTTTATTTTCGTAATAAATTTTTCATCTTACATTTTACACTTTACACTTTGCATTTTGACATTTTGCCTTTTGCCTTTTACCCCGGTACTCATTGCCCTTTCTCAGCCGTCCGACCCTTCCCTTCTTTCCAGAAAGGAGAGATCTCCCTGAGCCGGTGGATGATCGGAGGGAGATGTTCCAGCACGTAATCAATCTCTTCCTCCGTGTTATAAATACTCAGGCTGAAACGAATGGAGCCGTGCGCGGCGGTAAAAGGCACGCCCATAGCCCGAAGCACATGGGATGGTTCCAGGGACCCGGAGGTGCAGGCCGATCCGGAAGAGGCACAAATCCCCAGGTTGCTTAACAACATAAGGATAGATTCACCTTCCACATATTCAAAGCTGATACTCAGGGTATTCCCCAGTCTTTCTTTCTGATGGCCGTTGATCAATACCTTGGGGATGATGCTCAAAATCCCTTGCTCCAGTTTGTCCCGCAGGGTCCGGACCCGCTTATTCTCGTCGGTCATATTTTTTTGGGCCAGTTCGCAGGCCTTTCCCAGCCCGATGATGTAGGGGACATTTTCCGTCCCCCCGCGTCGGCCCCTTTCCTGGTGTCCCCCGATAATAAAAGGAGTGAATCGGGTTCCTTTGCGAATATAGAGGATCCCGATGCCCTTGGGAGCATGGAGCTTATGACCGGAAAAGGAAAGAAGATCGATGGGGACCCGGGACAGATCCATAGGGACTTTGCCTACGGCCTGGACGGCATCGGTGTGAAAGACCACCCCCCGTTCCTTAACCAGACGGGCCATCTCTTCGATCGGGAAAAGGACCCCGGTTTCATTGTTAGCCCACATGACGCTGACCAGGGCCGTTTCCTCGGTAATGGCCGACAGCAGTTGATCCGGATCCAGGCGGCCTTCCCGGTCCACCGGCAGGTTGGTCACTTTATAACCTTTTTTGGAAAGATAGGTAGCCAGGTTTCCCACGGCCGGGTGCTCCACCCGGGTGGTAATGATGTGGTTTTTTTGGGGATAGGAATTCAGGGTTCCCCAGATGGCCGCATTGTCGCTCTCGGTGCCGCAACTGGTGAAGACGATCTCGGCCGGATCGGCCCTGAGCAAGGAGGCTATCTGTTCCCTGGCCTGCTGCACCGGTTTGGCCAATTGGCCCCCAAAAGAATGCATGCTGGACGGATTGCCGTATAGTTCGGTGAAATAAGGCAGCATGGCCTCGACCACCTCGGGCGCCGTCCGGGTGGTGGCATTATTGTCCAGATAAACAACCTTCATATCCTGACCTCCTCAACAATGATTTCCGGGGAAACAAACTCTTTGAATTTGGTTTCCACATATTGTTTCAAAGTAACCTCTGCGGCCCGGCAGGAAGAACAGGCCCCCCGGAGGGCGACCAGGACTTTATTCCCTTCTATATCGATCAAATCGATATCTCCTCCGTCGGCCTTGAGGGCCGGTCGAATCTCCCGTTCCAAAGTTTCTTCGATCAGTTTCATTTTCCGAAGGTTGGTCAAAGGGGCGGGCTTGGACGCGGCAGGAGTCTCCATCGGTTTTTTTTCTTCTTTGAGTATCCGATCCAAGATGGCCTCGATTTTGTCATGGCAGGATTCACAGCCTCCCCCGGCCTTGGTATAATTGGTCACTTCCTCGCGGGTCTTGAGGTTGTTCTGGCGGATAACCCGCTCGATTTCCTGATCAGTCACCCCGAAGCACTCGCAGACGATTTCCCCTTCTTCCAACTGGGGGGCGGGTTGACCGCGATAATTGGCAATAGCCGCGGCCAGGGCCTGTTCTCCCAAGACTGAACAATGCATCTTTTCCTTGGGCAAGCCCCCCAAAAAGGCGGCAATATCTCTATTGGTTATCTTTTCGGCCTCTTCCAGGGTTTTCCCTTTAATCAATTCCGTCAGAGCTGAAGAGGAAGCGATGGCACTGGCGCAGCCGAAGGTCTGAAATTTGGCCTCCTGGATCCGTTTATTTTCATCCAGTTTAAAAGAAAGCCGCAGGGCATCTCCGCAGGCCAGGGATCCAACTTCTCCGACCCCATCCGGGTTTTCCACCTCCCCGATATTCTGGGGGTTTTCAAAATAGGCTTTCACTTTATCCGTATATTCCCACATAATTGAACCTCACAATAAAAAAGATAAGGTTTCGAGGATTCAAGGGATTAAGTTTAAGGTCTAAGGTTCAAGGTGTAGGGTTTAAGGAAAAACCTTACACTTCATACCTCACACCCTTACCAATAGTTTTAAATCCTTGGATCCCAAATCCTGAAATCCTTTTATTCTCTGAACTCTGAACTCCGAACTATCAACTATCAGTGTTCCCCCTGTACCAACTCGACTAAAATTCCGTTAGTGCCTTTAGGGTGCAGGAAGGCGACCCTGGTTTGATGAGCGCCGGGCCGGGGCTGCTGATCGATCAAGGCAACCCCCTGGGCCTTCAGTTCTTCAAGAGCCTGATCAATGTCCTCCACTTCGAAAGCAATATGGTGAATGCCTTCTCCTCTTTTTTCAATAAATTTTTTCATAACCCCGTCGGGTTCGGTGGATTGGACCAACTCGAGGTTGGTCTCTCCCACAGGCAGGAAAACGGTTTTCAGCTCACCCAGGTATTCCTCCCCGGTAACAGGCAGTCCAAGCATTTCTTGAAACAGGGACTTCGACTTATCGGCATCGATTACACCCACCCCGATATGGGCAATTCTTTTTATCTTCATAGGTTGAAACCTCCCGGTCTTTTTATTTCCTTATAGCTAATTTTTCTTTTTATTTCAAGCGAAACCGTCAGGTCCCGTCAGGGACGTGACACTACCAAATATAGGAAAAGAACTCGTTGGGTGATGAACTCTATTTTTGCACTAAACCGTCATGCCCTTTGAGGGCACCGACGAATCATGAAATTGGGCTTAAGAAGAAGAAAGGACTGGTCTTCGGTGGAAATCAAAAAAGCGGTTTACCGGTTAAAGCTTAAAAAAATAAGGTTGCTTTTATCCTGAAAAAATTGGATTATTTCTAACCAAACCTATTTGAAATTGCGGGTATCGAAAGTGAGAGATAAATTCTCAGACATATAATTTTAGAATCTAATTTTATTTTTATCAAACTCAACCTATGAAAATTAAAGCCTTGTTCCATGGTATATTGGCCGACTGGGTAGGTCAGACAGAGGCCGAATTTAGCTTGCCCCGCGACGCCACCCTCTCAGATCTTCTTCTCGAGATCCGAAAGAGTTATGGATCTCATATGCCCCCCCAGCTCGGGATGAAGGATCAGGCCGATTTCAATCAGGCCTTTTGGGCCGTCAGGGGCACGGAACAGTTAAAAGAACCCAATGAAAAATTAACCGATGGTGAAAAAATCCGATTTTTTTTACCCCTGGCCGGCGGATAAAGCGGAGCCTCCCTTTTGAACATCCCCTATAGTATCTCAAATCTCAACTAACGGTTACCCCTTCAAATTTTCGTGTCCACCTTTCAGCTTTCTTAACCCTTCCAAAAGTTGCTAAATGACTTTCCACTTAATGGGAAATCCGCCCTGACAAGGATTTTTTCTGCCAAATCTTGTTAAGATTTAGCAGAAAAATGAATAAATTTTTACAATCGTAAAAAAATTTATCATTTTGCCGATCCCTGATTAAGCTGCCTTTACCGGTCTCTGGCAGGACAGAGGGAAGCGATTTTTTTGAAGGCCAACAGGAAGCTATTTTAAACATTTCCTCATCTTGCGTTTGCCTACTTTTAACTCATTGAAATAATTTTGAAGATGGTGTCCGGGGAAGACTATGGCCAAGGCAAGCAGATGCCGGTAGGTTTTTTTAGGATTAAATCTTAGTTGTTATCGGAGTAGCCGCCCTTTATCTATTCACTTTTTAAACCTGATAATCCAATCAGTTAACTACGGTTAATTACGGCATTGAACTTGCAATAGCTAAACCTGAAGGAAATAACATGCAGGCAGTTTAAATCAGTTGACAGACTTTCAGAACATCAACAGGGGACCAGGATCATGAAATATCAATGCATCAAATGCCAAGTGATTTGGGGAAATGGAGATCCTGAAGAAAAATTTTATTCCCATGGGCTTTGCCTGTCCTGTTTAAAAGAAACCATCACCCCCCTGTATCGAAAACGACAGAAGGCTGAGGGGAATTTTGACTGCTTCAGTAAAGCCTGTGGTTATTGCGATCAGATTGATTGCAAATATCGGGGATTGTGTTTATTCCCGCACCTGCTGCTGAACCAACAAGCTGTCTCCAATTTTAGTTCAAAAACAGGCTTCGAGGCTACTCGTTGATCCAACCTGTTTTAATGATTGATGGGTCAGGCCCCAAGGCGGGGCCTGACGATTTAAATTGGCCTGGAAACCCTGGCCTTTGAGTATTTCAGATTCTAATTTTTCTTTTTAAATCCTTCAAAATAAGGGGACAACCCCTTCTCTTTCAGTTCCCTAATCACTTGTAACCCTTCTTCCCGGCTTTCGAATTTTCCGGCCGTAGCCCGGTAAAAGGTTTGTCCGGAAGGGGTCGTCCAGGGGATAATGTTGATCTCCTTGCCTTGTATGGCCGGGTGCCCTTTTAAAAAATAGGCGTATTCGGGTTTCATGAAAGTTCCCAGCCTGATCATGACCGAGGCCTCCGAGGACGGTATGATCAGAGATTCCTCGGTAATTTCCGGCAGCCTGATTTTCAGGTTGGCCGGCAATAGGTCGGGATTGGTAATCTTGGGATTCAATTCCAATATCCGGTCCACAATCGAGGTATTGGATACCCGATAGGTTTTCTCCGCGATGGCATAGATGGAATCCTTCGCTTTTATCGTCGCCATTCTCTGGTCCGGTTGTTGAATATCGTTTCCGGACTCTGACTTATTGGAATCCGGGGGAGCAGCCTTGTTTTTTTGGGCTAATTCTTTGGGCTTGGTCTCTTTCTTTTGCTCCTTGAGCTGAGTTTCTTTTTTAACCTCCTTGGGTGGGGAGGGGAGGGAAGTTTTGACATCGGCCATCGGAGCCGGAGAAACCGGTTTTCTCTCCAGAGCCGGAGGTGGGACCTTTGGTTTGGACTCGGCTGTCGTAGAAGGGGCGGATAATTGTTTCCCGGAATCTTCTGCCGTTTCAGGGGATTTCGTTTCGATTTTTTCTGCCGGGTCTTCCGTTTTCAGAAAATCGGGCTTTTTCTCCGGAAGAGGGGCAGGGTCCCCTGTTTCCGGCGCGGGTGGCGATTGGAGGGGAATGTTTGTGACCGTTTGTTCCTCCGGGCCTCCCCAATAAAACCGAATCGATAGGATGATCACCCCGATGCCTACCAGCACCAGCAGAGAAAAAACAATTTTTCTGAAAAGAAAATAATAATACATGGCCGTTAACCGGGAAGTATAAAATGGGAAGGGAATGAAGGTCAAGGGGAAAAATCGGGGCGTTCTCCTTTGGAATGCTGGAGTATTGGAGTACTGATCTAAATAACTACTCTATCACTCCACTACTCCATTACTCCAACTTTTGGCCCTCATCATTCGTTTTGGGATGATAAAACTCAAATTTCTTTGGTTAGCGTCTTAACGCGTTTCCTTTCTGGAAAGCTGATATTGGGCAACCGCCCGATTGTGATCCTTCAGATTTTTGGAAAAAAAATGACTGCCGTCGTTTTTGGAGACAAAATAAAGGTATTCACTCTTGGCCGGCGACAGAACCGCCTGAAGAGAATCCTTGCCCGGATTGGCGATAGGCCCCGGGGGTAAACCGGGTTGGAGATAGGTGTTGTAGGCTGTTCGGGTCGATAGATTTTTCTTGGTCAGATCCCCATCAAAATCCTTTATCCCATAAATGACCGTTGGATCACTTTGCAGGGCCATTCCTTTCTGCAGGCGATTTAGAAAGACCGCGGCGATTATGGGCCTTTCACTCTGAACCCCGCTCTCTTTTTCGACGATGGAGGCCAGGATAACCATTTTTTTAATTTCCTGGGCGCTTAAAAATTCCCCCTGTTTTTGAAGTCCTGAGAAAACTTCTTTGAATCTCTGAACCATCCTTTTCTGAATAATCCGGGGGGTCATTCCCCGGTGAAAAATATAAGTGTCCGGGAAAAGATAACCTTCCAGGGATTGTCCGTCAATCTCCAGGGTTTCCAATAATTGAGGGTCCCGGGCCGAAGTTAAAAAAACCTCTTCTTCCACCAGGTTTTCTTCGGCCAGTCGTTTGGCGATTTGCTGAATAGTAAACCCCTCGGGAATCGTGACCCGCTTTAACATGGTTTTGCCGGTGGTTAAATAAGACAGGAGAACCCGGGGGGGTATCCCGGGATATAATTCGAAATCTCCCCACTGAATTTTTTTCCCCTGGCCTTTAATCCAGGTCAGGACCATAAACTTATAAGGATCCTGAATAATCCCTTTCCGGGTCAAATGATGGGCGATGGCCTGGAGGCTCATCCCCGGAAGGATTCGAACGGTCTGGACCGATGGGTCTTTTACCGGCGGGGGGGATAAGAATCGGAGAAAACCGTCTCCCAGGAGAATCCCCAAAATAAATAAAACCAAAAGGGAAAGGACCCCGTACCGCTTCAAAGGAGCCTTCCATTTTCCCGGGGCCGGCTGTCCAGATAACCCTGGAGGATAATGGCAGCCGATAAGCGGTCGATTACCTTGCGCCGCTTCTTCCGGCTCAGGTCTCCTTCCCGGAGGATCCGTTCAGCGGCAACGGTGGAAAGGCGTTCGTCTCAGGGCATGATCTTGATGGGGAAGGTTTCCCGTAGTTTTTTTATTTTTTCTTCAGCCTTGCGGGCCGAATCTCCGGTACTCCCGTCCATATTGATCGGCAGACCGACGACGATTTCCTCTACGCCATATTGAGCCACAAGATCGACGATAACCGCCAGATCTTTTTCCAGGGTGGTCCTTTGGATGGAAGTCAAGACCTGGGCGGTGAGAAACAGATCGTCACTGATGGCCACCCCGATAGTCTTGCTGCCCAAATCCAACCCGATAATTTTCATCATATTAATTTATACCGGTCTTGTAGGCTAAAAATTCATGTAAGACAGATCCTCATACCGGCTATATAGGTGTAAGATAGAAGTATAATATAACTTGATTTTCAAGAATAGGCAACCAAGAATTGGAGAAAATAGCTTATTGACAAACCTGTTGTTTGTGACCACAATTATAGTCATGATCATCAAGAGGCAAAAATATACTTTTAAATATGCCCCGATTACGAAAATACATCTTGAAGTTATTAACCGGAAATATTATTCTCTCATTCGTAAAAGTATCGAAAACTATTTGCAATATAATCCGGATATAGAAACCAGAAACAGAAAGCCTTTGAAACGACAAGTCGCATTTGAGGCCGAATGGGAACTTCGGTTTGGACCCGATAACAGGTTTAGAGTTTTTTATGATATCGATGTAGGATCTCACGAAATCCACATCCTGGCAATCGGAGTAAAAATAAGGGATCATTTGGTTATCGGCAGGAAGGAGATTAAATTATGAGAATTGCATCGGTAGCGGATGTGAAGGCGCATTTCAGCACTTTCCTTAAAGAAAGTAAACGAGGCCCTGTGGTGGTAACGAAAAACGGTCGTCCTGCTGCCGTATTGCTTTCAGTTGAGGATGAGGACGAAATTGATCGGTTGACCATGGCTTATTCGCCCAAGCTTCAAAAAATATTGACTTTGGCACGCCGGCAGATCAAAGAACATGGAGGCATTCCACACGATGATTTCTGGAAAGATGTGGATGAAAGATAACTTGAGTCAGGTCAGACAATAGCCAAAAACCGTTTAGGAGTCGATCCCCTGCAATTTATCGACCCTCTGGGGTAGTCTTTGTTGAATCCTTTCCACTCCCTAGGCCGCAAAATGACCGATCAATATACCGCTCAGCATCAGCGCCCCGAGGGCCAGGTGGGTTTGAATGGTCAGGGCCTGGGCCGGAATAATCCGGTCAAAGGTCTGAAAATTATTCCAGAAGACGCGGATTCCCTTCCAGGCCAGGGGCAGGGCCAGCCAGGCCAGCAGGATTAAAAGGGATATTTCCTGGGTCTCCCAAAGAAGAAAGAGAAAAGGAAAGGGGAGCATCATCAAAACAGGATAGACCCAGCGGGAATGCGCAAGGCCCAGCCGAACCACCAGATTGTTTTTATAGGCGGTGCGATCGGCCTGATAATCCGGAAATTGATTGATCCAGATAACGGCGGTGATCAGGAACCCCAAGGGGAATCCCAGGAAAAAGGCCTGCCAGGTCAGGTGATCGGTCATCACATAATAAGTCCCCCAGGTGATCAGGGGTCCGAAGGCTAGAAAGATGGTGATTTCTCCCAGGCCGCGGGACATGAACTTGAACGGATCGACTGAGTAAAGCAATCCGGACACGAGCCCCAAAAGACCGAGCAAGGCCACATAAGGGTAGCCCATCGCCAGCAGGATCAAACCCGTGATCGAGCCCAAGGCAAACAAGGAAACAGCCAGGACCAATACCTCACGGGAGCTCAACAGGGCTTCCTGGATAACCCGGCTTCCGCCGCTGAAGGGGGTGGGATGCAGATTGAGCCCATCGCTGCCCTTGGCGTCGAAGTAATCATTAATCAGGTTGGCGGCCAGGTGTAAGGATCCGACCCCGATTAAAACCAGAAATAATTCAAGGCCCCGGAAAAATCCGTGGTGATAAGCCTGGCCGGCGGCTAAAAGGACCGGAAACAAAGAACCGGTTAGAAATGGCAGCCGCATGGCCCGGAGATAGCCCTTCATGCTGGAGACCTCCCAGGTTGTTTCTGTTACGCGCCCTAATCCTATAAGGCAGCCCCCTTTTTTGTCAAGTTGAAAGGCAAAAGGGGAACTGTCTGTTGACAAATTTCAGGCATCCGTATATCTTTCCTCTTTAAGAATTCCTGAATGACAAAGGATATATCCCATGCCTTTTTCCACCACCCCGGACCTTTCAGCGGATGATTTACTGGCTTCCCGTGCCCTTTTTTCCAAAATTTTCCAGGGTCTCTTTTCTTTCCATTCGCTCAATTTTTATTTTCCCGAACGCCCCCAATCGGCCCTGACCTGGAGGGAAGGTGGAAACCTGGAAGAATTTGTAGGCAGCGACTGGGCCTCTAAAAAAGAAATGGCCTATGATTCGGGGCGGAAGAGACTCTTTTGGCCTTTGGTCTGGCATGGCACCCCAATTGGCTTCCTAGTTCTTTTCGGTCTGCCTCAAATCCCTGAACCCGGCGAGCAATTGTTGCTGGAAAAGTTGTCCGGCACCGCCCTGGAGATCACGGCTTTAAAAAAACAGGTTCAACTGGACCCGGTGACCGGCCTCTATCATGAAGGGGCCTTCCAAAAATCCCTGATCCGGATCCTGAAAGATTTCCTCCAGAAAAAGGGAGACCAAAAACCGGAAAAATTAAGTCTGGCTGAAAGACAGCCTTCCCAATCCTTGATTCTCGGATTTCTTTGTCTTACACCGAAACACCTTTCAGCCGGTCTTTTCTCATCTTCCCTGGAAACCGAGTCGCGGACCTGGATCAAAGAAATTTCCCATTGTTTTCCCCCGGAAACGCTCCTGGCCACGATTCATCACCACCCTCTGATCATCGGTTTTGTCGTCTCCTCCCCGGAAGAAGGCCGGTTTTCCTCTTCTCCCCTTTTTCAGATAACCCCGGGAATAAAATCGAAGTTTAATTTTCATCTGGGCTGGGCCGGCTTAACTCCCCGTGATCAGGAAACCTTTCAGGGAAACCCCTCTCCCTATTATCGAATGACCCTTTGGTGGGAACAGGCCTGGACCGCCCTTCATTTGGCCCAGGACCTGGGAGAAAATAGCATCCTCGACTATGATGAAATACTTTTTCAGGCCGGCCGGGTCATGGACATTCTCCCCAGTCACCGGATTGTAATAAATCTGGGGCAAAAAGCCGGGGTCAGTCCTTTTATGCGTTTTTCAGTTTTGAAAGACGGTGATCCGGAACAGGAAAAAGGACTGGCGGTTCCTCTTGAAATCCAGGAAGAACTCTGTATTGCCGAAGTGATTTATCTCCGGGAATCGGGATTGACCATTCAGAAAAATGATGGGGTGCGGCTGGCCGCTCCCGGTGGTAAAAAAATGGGGCTACTCAATGAAGAAGGGACTTTTTCTAATATCCCTCTTCGCTCTTTTCAAATGTTTCAACAGAAATTCAGGGAGGCCCTGAAGGTCTCCGAAAAATTTTCCCTGCTGATCGGAAGGCTGGATGATTATGCCGAGCGATTAAAGCTCTGGGGGGAAAGAAGTCTGATAGAAATCCAGAAAGAAATGAACCTTGGCCTGGAGGAGAAACTGCCCGCCGGTGGATTGGCCGGACCCTACGGCCGCGACGGATTTATCCTTTTTATCCCGGAGATGGATAAGGAAGAAGGCGAGGTTTGGGCCAGGAAATTAATGGAACAGTTTAAACAGAGCCTTCATCTTTCCCTTTCTTTCGCCCTGGCGGATTATCCCTCCCCCCCTTTTCATAAGGCTGAAATACTTGAAAACACCATAAAGGCCCTGGATCACCTGGCCTTCCTGGCCCCGGGTTCCTTTATCGCCTTTGATTCCGTCAGCCTCAACATCAGCGGGGACAAATTTTACAACCATGGCGATCTCCCGGAGGCCATCCGGGAATATGAAAAAGCCTTAATTCTGGATCCGAACAATATCAACGCCTGGAACAGCCTGGGGGTTTGTTTTGCCAATCAGGGACAATTGGAAAAGGCCGTGGATTCCTTTCATCGGGTTTTGGTCCTTTCTCCGGAAGATTTTATGGCCTCTTTCAATCTGGGATTTGCCCTGGCCCGGCTGGGGCGGAACGAAGAGGCGATCCGTACCTGGGAATCCCTGGCCCAAAATAACCGAACCCATTTTGATCTGGCTTATCAACTGGGGAGGCTTTACCGGGAAGAAGGAAATATCCCTGAGGCTTATCATTGGTTCAAGCGGGCCGAAGAATCTCCCGATAGAAAAGGATTTATTTACCGGGTCTTGGGGGAGTGTGAGGAATCGTTGGGTAAGGGGAAAGAGGCCATAGTCTATTATAAAAAGGCCCTGAAAAATAATCCTCAGAATGCCTTTTGTTTGTCACGGTTGGGTGCGCTCTACCTCCAACAGGGGGAAAGCATCAAGGTGGCTTTGTCCCTTTGCCAGCAGGCCACGCGGATCGAACCGGCCAAAGGGGCCTACTGGATGAATTTTGGGAAGGCCCTCCTGATGAACGATTTCCCCCAAAAGGCGGTGGAGGCCCTGCAGAAAGCCCTGGCCCGCGGGGGGCCTCCGAAGGAGGTCTACCGGCTTTTGGGCCTTTCTTTCCGAAATCTGAATAAACATCAGGAAGCCCAGGACTGTTTTATAGAGGCCCTTAAGCAGGATCCGGGTAGTGAGGAAATTCAAAACTATCTTAAGGAAAAGGCAGAATCCGAATTGGAGGCCTCATGATCCAAATAGACATCCCGGGATTCGGACCGGTCCGGTTATCTCATTTGGTTTCCGATTTTACCGGAACCCTTTCGGTGGATGGCGACTTGTTGCCCGGGGTCAAAGAAGCCTTGAATCAATTATCGGAAAAATTGACCATTCATATCCTGACCGCCGACACCTTTGGCCGGGCCAGGGAAGCCCTGACCGGGGTCTCTTGCCGGATCCTGATTCTGACCGGCCCGGATCAGGATGTCCAAAAGGAGGAATTCGTAAAAAAAATCGGCCCGGAGAAGGTGATTGCCCTGGGAAACGGCAATAATGATCGCCGAATGCTGAAGACCGCCAAGGTCGGGATTGCCGTCATGGAGGAAGAAGGGTGCGCCGTTGAGGCCATCACAGCCGCCGACATCCAGGTTCGTAGTGCCTTGAGCGCCTTAGCGCTTTTGCTTAATCCTTTACGGTTTAAAGCCACCCTGCGGTTCTGATCCGGGCCTCACCCTTGCCGCAGGGGACCGCCCCTGAAAGTCCCGATCGTCTAAGGTCAATTGCTGTTTTACCAAAGCGATATCTTCTTCTTCCAGCGCAAAGGGGAAACTTCGAATGTCCCGGGGGGGGCCGTCTCCAAAAGGGCGGTTGCAAGCCGCTTCCAGCCCGCCTCCGGGGCATCCGCTGGTCCTAAAAGGTTTCCCGCTTTCAATCCACTGTTCCACCTCGGACTTCATCAAACCATAAGAAAGGATCCGACCCTGATCATCGAAGGACATGTTCTCGGCACGGCGGTAATCACCATCTATCAGGTAGCGGGCCAACTGAATCCGACGATATTGGTTTACCGGACAGGGTTTTTCCCGGGCCAGCCTCGATCCCTTTTCCGGAAAAAAGGAAAACAAGTGGGTCCGGGCTCCCAGATCCCTCACCCTCTGGATCCGCTGAACCATGGCCTCCTCCCGCTCGCCTAATCCCACGATCAGGTGGCAGCCGGCCTTATCTTTTCCAAAAGTTTCAGCGGTGAGCTCCAGCATGGACCAGTATCGATCAAAGCGATGGGGTCCTCCCACCCCCCGGCCCCGGCGCCGGTCGAATAAATCTTCCGTCGCCAGGTCCAGAGCCACGGCGGCCATCTGGGCCCCTTTCTTTTTCAATTCCTGAAGATCGGAGGTTACCATGCTGGTGGGATTCATCAGGATCGAAATAGGCAGGCCCACCTCCTCTTGGAATCGTTGCGTAAGATAAAGCGTATCCCTTAAGGCCCGGGGATGGGTGATCATGGAGATACAGATTCGAAAAAGGCGCGTTTTATGCTCTTTGGTTTTTTGGATGATGGTCTCCAGATCATAGGTGGGCCAGGCCACACGGATAAAGCTTTTATGGCCGAAATCGCCTTCCCGGGATTTTTGCAGCCCGCAATAGGCACAATTAGCCCGGCACCCTTCCGGATAGGTTAATAGCAGATTGAGGCAATAGAGGCGGGCGTTTCGATAAAACAAACCTTCTTTCAGGCCAAGGGTCATGGCCGCTGCCAGGCTCATTTGCAGATAATCCGGACTGCGGGGGGCTTTGCAGGAAATCGGTTTGTCGGGTTTCATCCCTATTTTCCTTAGGTCATCAGGGAATTTATCGTTTGACTTTTTTCAATTAAATACAATATATAAACTTTATAAGGCAACTAAAAAAATTCTTCCGCAAACCAAAGTCAAAGAATGCCTAAGGTCTTTCAAAAATTCTCTATCGAACGCATCCAAATCATCGCCAAAGAAATCTATCTTTTGCGGTTTTCTTCGGCCGCCATTGCCGCTGAGGCCCGGCCGGGGCAGTTCGTTATGGTCCGGCCGGCTAAATTCGCGGAGCCTCTGTTGCCCCGTCCTTTTTCCATCCACCGCCTCCAGGGAAATCGGGTGGAACTCCTTTTTAAAGTCATCGGCCAGGGGACCCGACAACTGGCCGGCTTGAAGAAAGGGGACCTCCTGGAGGTTCGCGGGCCGCTGGGACGGGGCTATGATTTTTCCGCGGACCAAAACCCCATTTTGGTGGCCGGCGGGATGGGAGTGGCTCCCCTGTTGTTTTTGGCCGAAACCTGGAAACGGTCCCAAAAGAAAAACCGGAAAGGGACTCTCCGACTTTTTATCGGGGCCCGGAACAGGGACGAACTCCTTGGCCTGAAAGAATTTGAACGGACCGGGGCGGAGATCTTCGCCGCCACGGAAGATGGATCTTACGGCCGGAAAGGGCTGGTGACCCGCCTGTTGACTTCAACCATTAAGACCCCTTCTCCTGATCAGACCCTCTATGTTTGCGGGCCGAATCCGATGTTGAAAGCGGTCCGAGACTGGGCTGTTCAAAAAGGGATTTCCTGCCAGTTGTCTCTGGAGACCCGCATGGCCTGCGGTCTGGGTGCCTGTCTGGGCTGTGTGGTCGCCCGAAAAAAGGAAACGGGGATAGCCTACGTCAATGTCTGTCAGCAGGGGCCGGTTTTTGAAGCCCGGGAGGTTCTCTGGGATGAATAATTCAAAAAACCCTGATCTGTCCCAGACCCTGGCCGGCATTCGGTTGCAAAACCCGGTTATGACCGCCTCCGGAACCTTCGGCTATGGGAAGGAATATGCGGACCTTTTTGATCTGAATCAATTGGGGGCCTTGATCACCAAAGGGATCTCCTTGAAGCCCATGATCGGCAGTCCCCCTCCCAGAATCTGGGAAACCCCTTCCGGGATGATCAATGCCATCGGTCTTCAAAATGTGGGGGTTCAGGGATTTATTCAGGATAAACTTCCCTTTCTCTCCCAACTGAGCATCCCGGTTATCGTTAATATCCTGGGGCATTCCTTTAGGGAATATCAGGAAGTGACCAGGCATCTGAATGACCAGCCGGGGATCGCCGCTCTGGAGGTCAATATCTCCTGTCCCAATGTGTCACGGGGGGGAATGGCCTTTGGGGCCCAACCGCGAACAGCGGCCAAGGTCATCTCCAAAGTCCGCCAGGCGACCCGTCTGCCTCTGATCGCCAAGTTGGCTCCTCAGGTAACGGATATTACCCTGATAGCCAGGGCCGTTGAAGGGGCCGGGGCGGACCTGGTTTCCTTAATCAATACCATCCCGGCCATGGCCGTGGATATCGAGACCCGGCGTTCCAAACTGGGTCGCCTGAACGGCGGCCTTTCCGGTCCGGCCATCAGACCCGTGGCCTTACGCCTGGTCTATCAGGTGGTCCAGGCCGTTTCCATCCCGGTGATTGGCTTGGGGGGCATTCGGACCGCCGAAGACGCCCTGGAATTTCTCATGGTCGGGGCCAGGGCCGTCCAAATCGGGACCGCCAATTTTGTTCAGCCAACAACGGCCCTGGAGATTATTGAGGGAATCAAAAAATATCTCTTCACCCAAAAAATCTCCAGGGTCTCGGACGTCATTGGATCCTTTTTAGAATGAAAAAAGGGGTTCGCCTTGCGCCTTGCGCTTAACGCCTAACGTAATTTCGTATTAAACCGGCATGCCACGCTTTTTAGTGGCGTGACACCACGAATCATGAAAACAAGCCGGGCCGACGAGTCGCCTCGAAACCTATTTTCGAACTAAGATGAACGGATCATTAATTCTTAAAAATAACAACGGCCTTTCCTTCTACCAGTTCCCGCTGCTCCAATCCAGGCCGGGACTGACTCACGGGATCTTCACCCGTCATGGCGGAAAAAGCCGGGGGGCTTATGCCAGTCTCAACTTAAGTTTTTCAGTGGGAGATGACTGGCAAACGGTGGCGGCCAACCGGGAATTGGTGCTTAAAACCTTAGGGATACCCGGCCTTCAGAGCCTCAAACAGAACCATGGTAAAGAATCGGTGGAAATTCGAGATAATCGGTTGGGGGGTTTCCAGCCCATCCCTGAAAGCCGATCAGGCGACATCCTGATGACCCGTCTGCCGGAACAGGGCTTGATGATCAAACAAGCCGATTGTCAGTCCATCGTGCTCTATGATCCTGCTCACCAAGCGGTTGCCAATGTTCACTGCGGCTGGCGGGGCAATGTAAACAACGTTATCGGGGAAGCTGTCAAGCGGATGAGGGCCGCCTATCAAACAAACCCGGCCCGACTTTTAGCCGGAATCGGGCCTTCTCTGGGTCCTTGCTGCGCCCAGTTCATTAACTATCGCACCGAAATACCAGCCAGGTATTGGACCTATCAGATCCGGCCCCATTATTTTGACCTCTGGCGGTTAAGCCGGGACCAGTTGATCGCCGCCGGGGTCCTGGAAGACCATATTCAAATTGCCGGAATTTGTACCTCCTGCCAAACCCGGGATTTTTTCTCCTACCGAAAAGAAAAAATAACCGGCCGCTTTGCTACCGTTATTGCTTTGCGGTAAATGATAATAAATGTATCAGTTTAGCTTTTTGAAAAACCGTTTTCACCGCAAAGACGCAAAGGACGCGAAGAAAAATTTTTCCCCCTTTCTGTTGAGAGGACAGAAAGGGGGAAGCTTTCGCTTACCCTGCAGCCGGTTCCCGAGGGGGAACCTTTGTTTAAGGTCGACGAAGTCGACCGCGTAATTACTTGGCCGGAGGCCAGGGCTGGTTTGAACAATCCCGCCCCTCAGGGGATTGTTCAAAAAAATTCTTTTGGCGTTCTTTGCGGCTTTGCGGTGGACAAAAACCCTCTTTTCAAACACCGAAAATGTTACTAATAAATATTCTAAAAGGGATCTAAAAAGGAGTCATCTTATGAGCGAGGTTGTTCACACTTCACGGATTAAAATCGTCCGGGAAAAAGGGCCGACCCGTCGGGCCATGATCGAAGGATTCTCGGAACCGGTCTATTATGGAGTTCACGGCGGGATCATGAAGTTCTATAAGGTCCAGCCCGAAAAGGAGCACGCCGCGACGCTCGATCATATAGTCGCCGCCACCGCCGGGTGAATGATGGGAACACTGGCCACGGTATTGGCCGGAAAAAAAATTCAAACCTCCGAACCCCTTTACCGGGCCGAGGTCGAAGGGGATATCGAAAATGTCAACGGCGTCCTTAAGATCACCACCATCCGGGTCCGATACCACCTGAAGGTGGCCGAAGATAAAGTGTCGGATGCCAGAGAGTGTCTATCACACTATTTGCCCTTCTGTCCTGCCGCCCAAAGCGTCATCGGCTGTATTAAAATTGAAGATGAATTGATCATCGAGCCATAAGGCTTCCCCGGACGACCTTACTATGAAAAAAGCCGCCATAGGTGATATGGCGGCTTTCTGTTCTATCAAAGCGATTAACGGGAATGCTGGAAAATACGTTTTATGCCGAACGCACCTTTTTGGCCTTGGCTTTAAACTCCTCTATCTGCTTCCTGACGGCGATCTTGTCATATTTGCCGACGCTGGTCTTGGGGATATCATCGACAAAGGCGACATACACCGGAAGCATCCATTTGGTGATCTTGCCTTTGTCAACGCCCTCGGTCTGAAGGAAAGTAAGGATATCTTCCTCTTTCTTGTTCGAATCGGAGGTTTTCTTGACCAGGGCCATCGGTATTTCTCCCCATTTCTCATCCGGCACCCCGACATAAGTAGCCTCTAAAACGAAATCGGCATTGCTGGTCAAATTCTCCAAAAGAACCGTGGGGACCATTTCGGAGCCGCTTCTGATGACGTCGGTTATTCGATCGGCGATGATGATATAACCTTCCCGGTCGATTTTGGCCGCATCGCCGGTGTGGAACCACCCGCCTCTCCAGGCCTGGGCCGTCTTTTCCGGATCCTTGTAGTATTGTTCGGTTATCCAATGGCCCCGCAGGATGATCTCGCCGATCGTCTCGTTATCGTGAGGCACATCCTGGCCCTTCTCATCAACGACCCGGGCGTCTATGGCCGGAAGCATCGGCAATCCGGTCTTGACCAGGACCTTGTCAATCTCCTCTTTCGGCCAGTTCTCCATGTCTCTTTTTAAGACGGCGGTGATAACACCGGCCATCGTTTCCGACATGCCGTAGCCGGATGAGGCCCTCATATGGGGGAAAAGCTTTTCGGCTTTGTTTTTTAAACCCAGGGGTAAGGCGCCGCTATGCTGGTCAGGCTGCTCACATCCCATTGGTCGAGGTCCGGGTATTCCAGCAGCATGGCCAGCATGGTCGGAACCATCACCGTAGCATTGACCTTCTCATTCTGGATCAGCTCGCAGAAACTATCCGGGGTATATTTGCTCGAAAAAACCATCTTGGCGGCCGAATGAACCATCATAAAGGGCGTTCCCCAGGCATGGATATGGAAAAATGGGATAAGAGTTAGGAATGAGGTCAGATTAGGCCGCGGCGGGTCGTCAGGCAGCGTGACCGAATTGCCCATTCTTTCCAGTGAATGGATACATTGGAGGTAGACCTGGCGATGGGTGTACAGCGCCCCTTTAGGCAGACCGGTTGTCCCGGTCGTGTAATAGAGCGTAGCATGCGTGTCTTCATTCAGTTCCGGCCAATCGAAGGTGGTCGGCTGTTCCTTCAATAAGGCCTCGTATTCGACCAGAGGCTCGATCTTGGTCTTGGGCAGGCCCGGCTTATCGGACATATAGACAAATTGTTTCACGGCCGGCTTGATTCGATCGTACAGGAGCTCCACCAAAGGCAGTAGAATTTCGTCGACAAAAATGACATAATCCTCGGCATGGGTGATGACATAGCCGATATGATCCAGGGACAGCCGGATATTGATGGGGTGGGATATCGCCCCTGTGCCGACAGTGGCAAAAATATTCTCCAGGTGACGGTGGTGATTCAGGGCCATGGCCCCGACCCGGTCACCCTCTTTGACTCCTAAGGCCTTGAGCAGGTGAGCATGCTGGCAGGTGCGCGCGTACCATTCCCGCCAGGTGAACCGGAAATACCGGCCGTCGTCATTCCGGTAGACGAGAGCGAGGTCATCCGGATACATGCTTAGCGGTCTTTTCATAAAGTTCGTGATCAGCAGGGGGTAATTCTTGCTGTACTCGGGGTAATAGATTTTTGGGTTCATGTTTCCTTCCTCCTTTGGTTATCGTTAGGCTTTCTATGGAATCTTTGACAGAAGTTGCTTTTGCCTGGATGAATATAGAACAAGGCCATGACAATCTCAAGCAGAAAGATAGAGGGGAACGGCAATCTAATTTCTTGTCTTTCTCTTTTTATCCTCATACATCAGCTGGTCCGCCTGAGCCATCAGTTCTTCAGAGGACCTTGGGGTTTCAGGGTCATAGCGCGTTAGGCCCAGGCTCAAGGAGAGTGTATATTTTCTCCCTTCAGACCGGTTGTAATTATCCAGGGACTGATACAGACGGTTCAGGAGGGTTTCTCCGGTCCCATCGGAGGTGTCTATGTTCAGGACGGCGAATTCATCCCCTCCCATACGGCCGATGATATCCGATTTTCTGAAGGTTTCTTTGAGGATATCGGCAACCTTGATCAGCGCCTTATCTCCTTCCTGATGCCCCCATTGGTCATTAATCTCCTTCAGCTTATCCAGATCAGCAAAGAAGAGGAATAAGCTTTTCTTGGTCCTCTCGGCTATCTTCAGCTGTTGCTCGGAAAGGGTGATAAATCCCCGGCGGTTATACAGACCGGTGAGTTCATCGGTAATGGACATGGCCGAGAGCCGATCCTCCAATTGTTTGCTCTTGGTAATATCATTCAGGATGAGCGCTATTCCGCTGAATTTCTGGCTCACATCCAGCATTCTTTTAAGTTTGATATTAAAGTATCTAATTCCCTTTTTCGTTGCCAAGGCCCTTTCGAAAGCATATACCGTTTTGTTACTTGAGAGAAATTTAACGACTTCGTCCATCTCCCAGGGGAGAGGTTCTGACATTTTTTTCTCTGCATAATAAGTCGAACCAGGTGTTTCGAGGCCATAGATCAGGGTCGCGGCCGCATGGTTCATGTTATCTATCCTATTCCCCGAGTTGAGGAAGATAACCGGCGTAGGGGTGCTCTCAAAAAGAGTCAGGTATTTGTTTTTTTCATTGGTTATCCTTCTATTGGTGGATTGGAGCTCTTTCGTTTGTTCGTTTTCGCTCAACATAGACCATTCTACGGTAAACCCGATCTCGATACGATCAAAGAACCGCTCGATAAAAAGCCGGCAATGTTCTTCATATTTCCTGCCAAAGCCTGCCTGCCTGACCAGGTCGATATAGCCCTGCTTGTAATATTTCATTAAGCCCAGGAACATACTGAGCGTAATTCCCCGTGAACGGTGTCTCTGGGCTTCCAGGATGCCAAAGGAGGCGATGGGATCCTTGGCGAAGTCCTCATCGGGGCCAAATTCGGGGGGGGCCTTGCGGTCTTTGATGGCTTGCATCAGGGATCCTGAAAGACCCTGAATGGATATTTTCCAGGCCTCGGCCAAGGTAGAGGTGTACCTGGTATAATTATGGTGCCGGGCATGGTAAAGAACACGATTCATCAACCATTCTTCATGGCCGGCGATGAGGTCATAAAAACGCTGCAGAATCAATCTTTCCCTCCTCCATTATTCTTTAACGGTTGGCGGATGGTCATTGGAGCTCAGGCCTTTTTTAAATAGGAAAGTTTTAGATTCTAAAATCATAAGTCTGAGAATTTATCTCTCAAGGACCAAGGGGGATCTTATTTTTGGGGACGATCGACTCTGTCGATCTAAAGAAGAGGCTTCCAAAGGAAGCCGGAACTGTCCA
>JACQYK010000178.1 GCA_016208255.1 Deltaproteobacteria bacterium
GTCGTAAAATGGAGTATTTTTAGATATTGCCCTGGGGTCGGGCCAACCTAACCTCCTTAAATCTCAATATAAACGTTCCTTTTTAGGTTTATTTTTGGCCTTAAACGGTCCTATTCGTGGGCAAAAAGGCACTTTTATGGCTTTTGAGCATCCCGGAGCTGATTTCAAGCTCTTCGCGTAGTCCGACCCCCTTAAACTTGTGGACAATAGTTTTTCCCAATTGGTCCGAAAAAAACTTGACAAATGACCGATGGTCATTTAAGTTATTCAAGAAGGCAAAGAAAGGAGCGTTATGACCATTAAGCAGCGAGCGATCAGTCAGTCCGAAAAACAGGAAAGACGGGAAGCGATTCTGGCCGCTGCCGAAAAACTTTTGGTAAATGACGATTATCACGACATCAGCATGGCCAGCGTTGCTCGTAAGACTGGTTTGGCCAAAGGAACGATTTTTTTATATTTCAAGACGAAAGAAGAATTGTTTTTACAATTGCAGGTCAAAGGATATCGATCCTGGTTTAGGCACATCAATAAGCGATTAAAGAGATTATCCCTCCAAAAACAAAAAATTAACATTCAAGAATTTGTTGACAATATTATGGCTTCCTTTAAGGACAATCCCGTGCTAATCCGACTGACGCCGATTCTTCATGTGATTCTGGAGCGGAACATTGACTATAAGACCGCGCTGGATTTCAAGCGGTTCTTGCTGAATGAAATAGTTACTACAGGTCGGTTGATCGAACAGTGCCTCCTTTTTCTTCGGAAGAATGACGGGGCACGGTTTCTGCTCTATTTTCAGGTATTGCTTATCGGGCTCATCCAGATGTCCCAGCCCGCACCCACGGTCAAACAGGTCATCGAGGAGGAGAGAATGGAGGTGTTCCAATTGGATTTTGAAGAAAAGTTGTCGGAAATGATGATACTACTCATCAATGGCATGAAGGCGACAAAAAGGAGGTAATTTTTTTTGTTTCTTAAATGACCACTGGTCATTTAAGAAAAGCGGAGCTTAACTAATTTATTTTACATAACGAAAAAGGAGAAAGTCACTATGAAACAAAAGGACAATATTAGCAAGAAATCGGTTCTTATTACTGGAACTACAAGCTCAAAAAAGCCATGGCGGAGAAGTCCTCACCATTGCAAAGGACTTATCAGACCCAAAAGCACCTGAAGCAATATTTTCAGCTGTAACAAGTCATGAGATTCACATTGACATATTGGTAAACAATGCCGGATTTAATGAAAGTGGCCCATTTAACGAAACAAGGTTTGAGAAGGAGCTACAGATGCTGCAAGTCCACATAGCCACGCTTACAAGCATGGCCAAGCTCTTCTTGCCGGGGATGATCAAGAATAAGTACGGCAAAATATTGAACCTCGGATCAACTGGTTCATTCGCCCCCTGTCCGTTGGATGCCGTCTACTGTGCTTCAAAAGCATATGTCTTAAGTTTCTCCAACGCTCTTCGGGCTGAGCTTTTGGGAACAGGGGTGATGATTAGTGTCTTGTGTCCCGGGGCAACGAAAACGGAATTCGCCCGAAAAGCAAATATGGAAAAAACATTGCTTTTTAGAAGGTTAGTCATGGAGCCGGACGAAGTGGCCGAGATCGCCTATTACCAGCTTATGAGAAATAAAAAGGTAATCATTCCAGGATTCTATAATCGGATGTTAGTCCTTTCCATTCCATTTACCCCGGGGATGATCCTGGATAGGATATCGATGCACCTTCTCAAGAGGGGCCAATCTTGAACCGGTTGGGTTCATAGAGGGTTTGTTTTATCCAAAGTTCCTTTTGGATGGAACACCCATAAAGTTGGAAAAGAATAAGGAGAAGGGAAAAATTATGGAAGATAGAAGAACCTTTCTAAAGACTGTAGCTGCGGTAGGTGTGTCATTCTCAATCATGCCGGGATGTGTCAATATGCAACCCATTCGCGCAAAAGTCCCGATGAAAACCCAAAAAACAGAAAAAGCCCTGGTTCTTTGGTACAGCCAGACAGGATATACGAAAAGAAACGGCAAGTTACTGGCAAAAACAATGGAAAAAAATGGTATAAAAGTGACTTCTTCTGAAATAAGGAATTTTGATAGAAAAGGGATAAACAACTTTGACCTGATCGTTATCGGCTCCCCTGTTTTCTATTATGATACACCGGAGTTTGTAAAAAATTGGATATCATCCCTGCCTAACTTAAAAGGAATACCGGTGGCTTCCTATGTGACGTTTGGAGGCCCGGAAGGGAATCAGCACAATGCGGCTTGTTCCATACTTGAACGATTAGCTGAGAAAGAGGGTGTCCCCATTGGGATAAATTCATTTATGAATATGGCCTCTTATCCCCTTGCCTGGTCTGAAGAACAAGTTGCTGAAAAAACTTGGATGAACAGGCATCTTCCAAATGAGGAAACATATGAAAAAGTGCGTCAATATGCCAGGCAATTAATCAATCGAGTCGAATTGGGAAAGCGGGCCGAATTCTCCAAAAAACTGACTTTAAGAGAAATTTCAACTTATTTAGGGCCCATCTGGTGGACCAAGCAAATGGTTAAAAACCACGCCATCTTAAAGGATAATTGCATTGAATGTGGAACGTGTGTTGAAAAATGTCCTGTCGATGCCATTAACCTATCCAATTACACCATCGACAAAGAATCCTGTGTACTTTGTTTTGGGTGCATTAATAACTGTCCAGCCCAGGCTGTTAACATGGAATACAAAGGGGAAAAAGTGATAGGATATAACGAATTTATGAAACGATACCATTTGAAAATAGTGGAACCTGAGGAGCTGATAGGGTGCGGATCATTCGGACATCTTTCGCAACGGGGCACGGTTTCTGCTCTATTTTCAGGTACTGCTTATTGGGCTCATCCAGATGTCCCAGCCCGCACCCATGGTCAAACAGATCATCGAGGAAGAAAGAATGGAAGTTTTTAAAATGGATTTTGAAGAAAAGCTGTCGGAAATGTTGGTGCTGCTCATCAACGGCATGAAAACGGGAATATGAGTTAAGTTTTTTCATCTCTTAAATGACCATTGGTCATTTAAGAGATGCGGGGCTGTAACGGTCCACGACAGACTCTGTGTTCCTTTTTTGAATATCCATTTCTGAGGAAAAAATACTCAAATCTTATACCAGTCATGGGCGGCTCAAGGGGAAGTTGGAATTTAGCAACTGGGAGCACATAATCATAATAAGGTGAAATCCTCAAGAGAAATGTTGTAACTCTCCAGCAAGTTCTATCCCGACCAAACAATCTTCGAAAATTGACATTATGGGTTATAACTCTCCATTTTAACCATCCAACTCTATAATAAAAACATATAGAAAACGACCTTTTTAAAACAACTTGAGAAAGACCAGTTCACTCCACCGCATAACGCTTCTTGCAATACTGACCCCCTCAATCCTATTCCAAGGTTATCCCTGATTCCTGACTGAAAATCCCTGGAGGGGGCACCTCTTTATAATGGATGCAACTATTCTATTTTCCATATTTTGTCAAGTTATCACAAATAATACAGTCGCATCTCAATATTTTACTTGACCATTAATTTTAATAAGGTTATTAAATAACCAAGGTAATTTTATAACCTAGGTTATTATTTAAATATTGAAGGAAGAACCATATTGGAAAATGGGCATAACTGAGAGAAAAGAAAGAGAAAAGCAAGCGCGAATCAACCTCATCAAGAAAAGCGCTAGGATTATGTTTCAAAAAAAGGGGTTCGAAGCCGCGAAAATGGAAGAGATCGCGGAGCATGCTGAAATTTCGAAGGCGACCATTTATAAATATTTCAAAAGCAAAGACGATCTCTTCTACGAAATGATGCAGGAACATCTTACGAAACTGTACAAGGACTTGGTTGAAATTCGCACTAGGCAAAAAGACCCAGAGAAGACCATAAAGCTAATTATTGAAGAAACCTATAATTTTTACAGGAAATACTCTGACATATACCATCTCGTGACCGGACTTAAGAGCTCCGAGATAAAGAAGCTTCTCCCCGCAGATAAGGCAGGAAACTTGAAGGTAATCATGGCCTCAAATTTGAAACAACTGGAGTTGACACTCAAGGATGGTATCGAAAAAAGGATATTTAGAAGGATTGAACCAATGGTGGGAGCCGTAATTTTATGGAACATGTTTATGGGAATCGTCAAGTATCAGGAAAATAGATTAGATGTGGGAAAGAAGGACTACAGGAAATCAACCTTAGATGCCGGAGTAGACTTGCTCCTCTGGGGGCTAAAAAAACGCTAAATTTTTTTCACACAATAGTAACCAAGGTTATTATATTACCTTGGTTCATAAATAGAAAAAAGGATCTGGACGATGGCAGGACCCCTGAAGGGTCTTAGGGTTTTGGATTTTACAACCCTTCTTCCCGGCCCTTATGCCTTGAAAGGAGCATGTCAATGGATTTTAGTTTAACCTGGCAACAGCAAACAGTGGTAGACCAACTTGAAAAATTCCTGAAAAAGGAGGTTGCGCCTTACGTCGAGGAATACGATAAGAAGAAAATCCTACGTGACCCCTCCAAGTTGAAAGAATTCTTCAGACAGCTTCAGCCCTTTGGCGCCATTTCCGGCCCTATTCCGGAAGAGTACGGTGGTATGGGTCTCGACTACACTTCAACGGGTCTCGTCTTCCAGAAGATAGCCGAATATTGGGCTTCTCTAGCTGGGACTTGCTTGATTCAGGTCGCTGGGGCCCGGTTATTGGCGGAAAGTCAGAATAAGGGCATCATAGAGAAATATCTCCCGGAGGTCTGTGCTGGCAACCTGATTCTCTGCTCGGGTATCACCGAGCCCAATGTCGGATCCAATCCCGCCTATATCACGACGACGATGAAGAAAGAGGGGACAGGTTATCGGGTTAACGGGCAGAAAACCTGGATTTCCAACGGAAGTGTCTCGGACCTGGCCTTGGTCGTTGCCACCGGCGACAGATCCCTGGGTCCCAAAGGGTTGGGGATCATTCTCGTCGACCGGCGAGAAAGCCCCTATGGGACGAGGGAACTTGAGAAGCTAGGCTTGAAGGCTTTTCCCACGTCTGAGATGTCCTTTGAAGAGGTGTTCGTTCCCGAAGAAAATCTTATCGTAACACCCGGTGGGGGTATGAGAAACCTCGGCCGGACCTTTGAACTGGCCAGGAGTCTCATGTCTGTTACGTCTGTTGGGCTGGCCAGAGCTGCCTTGGCCATGGCCGTCTGTTATGCCCAGGAGAGGGAGCAGTGGGGAAAGAAGATCGGGTCCCATCAACTCATCCAGGAAATGATCTACAACATGAAATCAAGGACAGAAGCTTCCTACCTGCTCGTCATGCGGGCCTTCTGGCTGATGGACAGTGGGATTAAGTGCGAGGCGGAGAGTTCTCTGGCCAAGGCCTATTCCACGGAAGCCGCGGTGCGGACCACAAGAGAATGCATGCAGATCATGGGCGGTTATGGTTACAGCGAGGAATATCCCGCTGAGCGATTGTACCGGGACGCGAGCATGCAAACGATCCCGGATGGGACCACTCAAATCCAGCAAATGATCGTGGCCCGCGATCTGCTCGGCCTGGCAGCCTTCGCCTGAAAAGGTCGGAGTTTTAAATCTAAAAAGTATGAAAAGGAAAGGAAACGAAGGGTCATGAGCTATCAACATATCATTTATGAAAAACGCCGTCAGGCAGGTTGGATAACCCTGAATCGTGGGAAAGACATGAATTCGCTTTCCGGGCTCATGCTCACTGAACTCACCGAAGTGCTGGTAGTGGCCGAGAAGGACGACGAAGTGCGAGTGCTGGTGCTGACCGGTAAAGGAAAGGCCTTTTGTGCCGGGGCGGATCTGAAAGAGGTACTGGCGGGGTTCGGGCAAAAGAAGGGTACGGCGCCGGATTTTCTGGATAAGGCCCAGGTGGCCATGAACAAACTGAGGCATTTTTCAAAACCCGTTATTGGCGCTCTCAACGGGCTTACGCTGGCAGGCGGTCTGGAGCTGGCCATGTGTTGTGATGTCATCATCGCGGCCGAGAGTGCAAAAATAGGCGATGCCCATTCAAATTATGGTTTATTCCCCGGAGGAGGAGGTGCCGCGATCCTGTCTCGTAAAATCGGCTTGAATCGCGCCAAGTACCTTAGCTTTACCGGGGATATTATTTCGGCGAGCGAGATGATGGAATATGGTTTCATCAACCTGGTGGTGCCGGATGGAGAACTGGAGAAAACAGTGGAGACCTTGATCAAAAAACTGGCGGCGAAAAGTCCATTGGGTCTTAAACTCATGAAGCAGGTAGCCAACCAGTCCCTGGACCAGACGGTGGAGGCGGCGCTGCAGATAGAATTACTGACGCTGAGAGAATATATGCGTTCTTACGATGTAGAGGAAGGGCTGAAGGCCTTTCAAGAAAAGCGAAAGCCCGAGTTTAAAGGGTACTGATAATTAATATCCATTCCACGAATGGTTAGGGACAACCATAAATTTTAAGAATAGGGAGGATACTATGCTGATAAAAGATACCGTGGCCATCGTCACCGGGGGAGCCTCCGGTCTGGGAGAAGCCACCGTTGAAGGGTTGGTTGCCCGGGGAGGCCGGGTTGCGATTTTTGACCTGAACGAACAGGCAGGAGAAGCGCTTAGCCAAAAGCTGGGGGCTCGGGTCCTGTTTTGTAAGGTCGATGTTACCAGCGAATCCTCGGCGACGGAGGCTGTAAAAATGACCGTGGATACCTTTGGCGCTCTTCACATTTGTGTGAATTGTGCGGGTATTCCAGCGGGAGCTAAAACAGTGGGGAAGGATGCTCCTCATTCGCTGGATCTCTTCAAGAAGGTGATAGACATCAACCTGAACGGGACCTTCAATGTTCTGCGTCTGGGAGCCTTTGAGATGGCCAAGAATAAGCCGCTTAATGAAAACGGAGAAAAGGGGGTAATCGTCAACACGGCATCCGGTGCGGCTTTCGATGGCCAGCAGGGTCAAGCAGCTTATGCGGCCAGCAAAGCCGGGATTTGTGGAATGACCTTACCCATTGCCCGTGATCTCTCAAAATTGGGAATTCGCATCGTAACCATCGCACCCGGTCTTTTTCTTACTCCGATATTCAAAGATTTTACTCAGGCATCGATAGATAGCCTGGTTGGGTGTGTTGAGTTCCCGAAGCGACCGGGAAAGCCTTCCGAGTACGCCGATCTTGTCGCCCACATCGTTGAGAACCCTTATCTCAACGGAGAGGTTATTCGCCTTGACGCAGCATCAAGGCTTCCTGCAAGATAGTCAGTGAAGTTTCAGAGGTTCGGGAGGGTTCCTGGGAAAGAGAAGAGCAATGAATCCAAGTTTGCGGGTTGCGGTCTTTCGGATATCCATTGAATGCCTCGGGCCTCATACAGGACCCGTACAAATCCTTTCGAGATGCGGGCGGAAACAAGCTGAAGGAAACCCTTTCCAGGCAACTTTTTTATTGACAATCAGTCTCGGAGTAAGTATGGAATACTCAACATCCTTTCAATTTAACTAAAAAAGTTTCAAATTCTAAAATTTTCCACACGGTTGTATTTGGCATTGAACCCCGGTCTGGAGTGTATTCCGTGCCGTCAGCTTTATCTCCTGAAATGACCACCCGGAAATCCGACCCCCACTCTTCTCTTGGCCAACTAAAAATCATAAAGCCCTTGAGAGGTCTCCTGGAAGAAAAAAAATTCAGCGCCATCATCTGGGCCGATATTGCCGGGACAGCCGGCGCCGATGAAAGGCTCCTCTATCTTTTTAACGGAAAACAAAAGAGGTAAAACGGAGTGCCTTGAGCGATTGAAAAGTTTGCTTTGAAACCGAATCTATTTTATGTGCCCATTTAACCAGGATGAAAATCATGGCTTCTTCCGCACCGATTGAAATCGCCGCCGGGTTTAAACCGGCCTTGCTCAAAGTCGAAGACATCCATCTGGGCTTCGGCAAGGTCATGGCCTTGAACGGTGTGAACCTGGAGGTGCGGCCGGACGAGATACTGGCCCTGATCGGACCCAACGGGGCCGGAAAAACGTCCTTTCTCAACAGCCTCAACGGATTTTATCGGCCTCAAAAGGGGACCATCGTCTTCGATGGTCGTGACCTGACCCGCCTGTCTCCTCATCGCCGGGTGGAGGCCGGTATCGGAAGGACCTTTCAAGGGATTCAGGTCTTTCTGGGAATGACCGTTCTGGATAATATCCTGACCGGCCGACACATCCATATGCGTTCCAATTCTATTACCGGCGCCCTGCGCTGGCCCTGGGCCATCCGGGAGGAAATCGAACACCGGGCCGTGGCCGAAGAAATCATCGATTTTCTGGAGATGGAAGCTATTCGGGAGTCGGTGGTGGGTTCTCTGGGTTACGGACTCCGGAAACGAGTCGACCTGGGCCGGGCCTTGGCCATGGAGCCTAAAATGCTGATCATGGACGAGCCCATGGCCGGTATGAATGTCGAGGAGAAGGAGGATATGGCCCGTTTTATTCTTGATATTCAGGAATACCGGAAAATCCCCATCATCCTGGTCGAACACGACATGGAAGTGGTGATGGACATTTCCAGTCGGGTGGCCGTTCTGGAGTGGGGACGCATTATTGCCGAGGGAGCGCCCTCCGAGATACGCACCAACCCCAGGGTCATCAAGGCCTATTTGGGCGAGGGGTAGGGAGGTGCCTGAGATGACCGACAGGGAAAAAGAACTACCCCGGGTTGAAGCCGATACCTTGCCCAAATACTTGCGGTTTAATACCGCCGTTTACGGCGAACGAACCTACATGCGGCGAAAAAACAGGGGCGTCTGGCAGGGCACCAGTTGGAACGGTGTTTATGAGGCCGTGCAGGCCTTTTCCTTGGGGCTGATGGAGCTGGGACTTGCCCGGGGAGAAACGGTGGCCATCGCCGGTGAAAATGAGCCTGAACTGTTCTGGGCCGACTTCGCCGTCTTGTGCGCCGGAGGCAAGGCGGTCTGCCTTTATCCGGACATGACCCCGGAGGAAATGGCCTATATCCTGGATCATTCCGAGGCCCATTTTTTCGTGGCCGAGGACCAGGAACAGATCGATAAGTTCCTGGAGATTCGAGATCGTTTGCCTCGAATCCGAAAAGCCATCTACTGGGACCAGCGCGGGATGTGGCAGTACCAAAACCCTATCCTGATGGAGTTTAACCAGGTGCAGGAACTGGGAAGAAGGGCCCACCAGTCCCACCCGCAACGGTTCGACCAGTCCATCGATCAGGGAAAGGGCGAAGATATCGCCCTGCTCAGTTACACCTCGGGCACCACCGGCCTGCCCAAGGGAGTCATCATCTCCCAAAGCTACCTGCTGGATAATGCCTTTCGTACCATTATGGCAAATGACTTTAAACCCTTCAGTCAATACCTGTCCTATATATCTCCCGCCTGGGTAACCGAACACTTCTTCGCCGCCGTCGGAGTCATACTCCCCCTGACCTATAACTTTCCCGAGGAGCCGGAGACGATCCTGGCCAACATCAGGGAACTGGGGGCTGAAATTTTGGTCTTTGGGCCCCGGCAGTGGGAGAGCCTGGCCTCGACCGTCCAGGCGGCCATGCTCGATGCCGGACCCGTCCGCCGGGCCTTTTACCACAGCGGCATGAAGATCGGCTTAAAGCGGGCTGCCGAGCAGACCGAAGGTCTGGAATCCGGATGGTTCTGGCGCCTGCTTCACCCCCTGGCGGAACAACTGGTCCTGGGACCGCTTCGGGATAATCTGGGACTAAAAAAGACCTATTTTGCCTTGACCGGCGGTGCGCCCTGCGCTCCCGATGTCTTTCGCTTCTACCATGCCATGGGGGTGCGCTTACGAAACGCCTACGGAAACTCGGAGTTGGGCATGTTTACTCAGCACCAGGGCGACCGGTTCGACCCCGAAACCCTGGGGAAATGGTACACCTCCCATCCGGCCTTTGGCCCGCCGCTGGAACACCGGGTGGATGAAAACGGGGGACTCCAGGTGCGCGGCGCCTCGGGTTTCTCGGGGTACTACAAAAATGAAGAGGCTATGCGTGAGGCGGTCAA
>JACQYK010000179.1 GCA_016208255.1 Deltaproteobacteria bacterium
AACGGAGAACGGATATGAAATGCGCTGTTATTTATTTTTCGTTGACAGGGAACACCAAGAAAGTTTCCCAGGCGATCTATGAAGGGATATCATCAGCCAACGGTCAGTGTGACCTTTTCCAACTCAAATCAGTGGATCTCAATAGTCTCGACAAATATGACCTGCTGGGGATCGGGACCCCTGTCTGGGGATGGGCTGAGGCGGCACCGGTAAGAATCTTCCAGGAATCTATGCCTTCATTGGACGGGAAACATTGGTTTATGTTTGCCACCCACTGCGCCGATCGGGGCGGCGTTTTCTATCATATGGCCAAAACGCTGCAATTTAAACAAGCAACGGTTATTTCCTACCGGAGCTGGTACGGAGAGATGTGGATGCCTCAATATCCAAAGCCCTACCCGACCGATGGGCATCCGGATAGTATTGATCTTTCGGAAGCCTTCGAATACGGCCGGGAAGTAGTTGGGCTTAGTGAGCAAGTATATCAAGGGGCCAATAATCTTATCCCGCAAACATTCGGACCGGTGCGGGATCGACTTCATCTCGAATATATTCCCATGCAGCTCAATTTAGAAAAATGTTCCTATCCCAAATGCCGTCTTTGTGAAAAACGCTGTCCCATGGGTGCCATCAATTTTGAAAAAAAACCTCCTTTGTTCCGTCAGCCGGGGAGATGTGTCAACTGTCTTCTTTGTGAAATGATATGTCCCAAGGGGGCGATTGAAGCCGATTATGCCAAGGAAGAAGCCCGGGCGCGGGAAACCGTCATACAAGGAGTAATTCCTTTAATAAAAAAGGCAACGACCAAAGGTTACCTGCGGCAACTGGTTCCCTGGTCTGATCTCAAAGTTGACACACCATTGTATAGAACCGAAAAGTGGGGAAAACACCCCCGTATTCCGCTCTCCCGTTTGCCTTAAGCTGATCTGAAAGCTTTAATTCCGAGCTATCTCCACCCCATAGTTTGCATATTAATGTCCAAAATATTATTTTTTATTTTATTATATTAGGTTTTATTGTTTTATATCACACAATATGTTATCTTTTAACACATAAGACATAATAACTTCGTGAGATATTATGCAACATCCTGATTCATCTTCACGTTTATTGGCCCTGGCCTCGTTATTCAAAGAGGAATTTTCCATTGACTGGATGGCCGAACTTACCGACCAGCGGCCCTCCCAGATATTGGATGTCATGGAACAAGGGCTTAAGCATGGTTTTCTGGCCAGAAAAAAGTTAGGTATTTTTTACTTTACCGATCGGGACAAAAAAAATGCTTTGAGCAATTATCTCTCTTCACATGAAAAAGAATACTGGCATCGCCGGCTGGCCATCTTTTTATTTAATACGGTTCAGGATGATCAAAACACGGCCCGGGAAATAGTCGCTCACCTTCCCTATCTTTCTGAAGGATTGGAAAAGGCTCAGATTTTCCTAAAATTGGGCGATCTTAAACTGAAGGAATACAACACAGATGAAGCCCTCCAAAATTATAAAAAAGTCCTCGACAATCTATTCTCCATTCATACGGACGAAGTTGACGAACTTTTCATAGAAACAGCCCTTAAATATTCCAGGCTGACCATGGCCAGGCATGATACCCATCAAGTTATGACCCTGCTTCAGGAAGCCATGGCCCGGGCTGTAAAGAAAAACCGACAGGAAGATTTAACCCTCCTTAAAATGCACCAGGCCAAAAATGAATGGCTCAGTGGCCGGGCAAAGGAGGCCTTCCTTCTTTTTGAGGAAAGTTGGGCCCAAGCAAGGACCATTGACAATCCGGCTCTGTTTCGCGCGGCCTCGGCTTTCCGTATTTTCTTTTTCTATTGGCAGGGACGTTTTAAAGAAGCTGTCAGTTGCTACGAGCAGTCAGTATCAGAAGTTGAAAGGATACCCCTCAGCGGTTTTTCTGTTATGGCCACTATATTGGCCGGTTATTGTTATTGCATGGCCGGCCAAATCACCCAGGGTCTGGGCATGCTGGATGCAATCCATTCTCAATACCGCCATAAGGGAGATGTCTATTTGTCCCTTTATGCGGAACAGGCTATCGCCAATATTTTTATGGTGATCGGCCGGTTGGATGAATCCATCGAGCTTTTTGAAAAAATTTTGGAAGAGGCCGAGCGAGAACACGTCGATTGGGTTTCTTATTTATCCAGATTCAGTTTGGGCTGGGGTTATCTTCAAAAAGGCAATTTCCAAAAGAGTCGGGAATTGGTCCAGGCCGGTTTTGATCAGAGTCGTCAAGTCCACATCAATGTCACCCATTCCCCCATTTTATTGTACTTTTGTTGGGCCATTGAAACCGGGCAGATGCCCAAATTTGGTAATCTGAATTTGGAACTGGAAATTCAAAGGCAGATACAAAGCGGTAATTTGTATTGTCAGGGAGTAGCTTACCGTTACCAGGCCTTTTTTAAGGAGGGCCAGGGAGCTTCTCCCAAAATAGTCAATCAATTGCTGGAACAATCCCTCAGATATCTTGAAGAATCCGGTAACCAACTGGAAATGGGTCGGACACTGGTTGAATTGAGCCGGAGACATCGGGATCAGGGTCATGAAAAAAAGGCTTCAAGCACAGCCCGCGAAGCCTTTGAGATCCTGTCATCTTACGACAAGAGCTTCTATCCGGAAGAGCTCAATGCCTTGATTCGGGATGACCGTCCCAAACGTGAAAATCTTTTGGAGGAAATCCTTAAGCTGAGTCAGAAAACGGCTACCATCCGGGACGGCAGGGAACTGGTGCAACATATCATCTCTACCGTCAACCGGATTACCGGAGCGGAAAGAGGGGCCATTTTCCTGTTGCGGAGAGAGGGCGAAGGGCCTATGCGGCTCGATCTAAAGGCCTCCAGGAACCTGACCCAGGAAGAAATCGGTTCTAAGAACTTCCGGACCTCCATGAAAATGATCGAAGACGTTGCCCGTACCGGGCTGGGGCAGATCAGGAATGAATCTTCCCGCACTTCCCTTTCTTCTTCGGCAGGAATTATAAGGTCATGTGTCTGTGTGCCTTTGATCATACATGATAAGGTGAATGGGGTCCTTTATCACGACAACCGTCTGCTCTACAATGCCTTCGGGGATTCCGACCTTGAGTTTCTTTCCTACTTCGCGGCTCAGGCGGCCATCGCCCTGGATAATTCCCAGGCCTACCTGGAGATCCAGCAGGAAAGCGAGAAGCTCCGGGAGGAAAAACAGTATTATGAAGAAGAGCATCAAAAAAGCTTGCACTTTGATGATTTCATCGGCCAGAGCCCGGCCATTGGTCAAGTTTTCTCTCAAGTGAATCAGGTGGCTCCCACTGAGACTACGGTTGTCATTACGGGTGAAACCGGTGTGGGCAAGGATTTGGTGGCTTCCCGAATCCACCGCCTCAGCCGTCGGGCCGACAAACCCTTTATCCGGGTCCAGTGTACCACCCTGCCGGAAAGCCTGATTCCCAGTGAACTCTTTGGACACGAAAAGGGAGCCTTCACCGGGGCCGTCAGCCGACGGATCGGGAGGTTTGAACTGGCCAACGGGGGAACTCTTTTTCTGGACGAGATCGGAGATCTCTCCTTAGAGGTCCAGGTCCGGTTGCTGAGAGTACTGCAAACAAAAGAATTTGAACGAGTTGGGGGAACAAAAACCATCCGCTCCGATTTCCGACTGATCGCAGCCACCAATCGGGACTTGGAAACCATGGTTCAAAACGGCCAATTCAGGTCAGACCTCTATTACCGGATTAATATATTCCCCATCAAGGTTCCACCTCTCAGAGAAAGAAAGGAGGACATTCCGCTTCTGGCCCAATATTTCTTGAAACGCCACGGGGCCAAAATGAATAAAAAATTTAATGGCCTCTCCAAGGCTATCATAGACCGACTCTGCCAATACAATTGGCCGGGTAATGTCCGGGAGATGGAAAATGTTATTGAGAGAGGGGCTATCCGCAGTATGGAACCCGATTTCCAGTTGCCCGACCTGGAAATCGTACCCTGTCAAGAAGTGCAGGAAACCGAAGTGCCAACACTCAAAGAAGCCGAACGCCGTCACATTCAGCGAGCCCTTCAAAAGACCGGTTGGCGGGTTCGGGGACAGGGCGGCGCAGCCGAACTCCTGGATGTACTGCCGTCCACTTTGGAATTCAGAATGAGAAAATTAGGAATTAAACGTCCCCCCGAGGTGACGATTAAAAGGAACAACCGCCGTTATATGGTTCAAAGCGGCCAGGGATAGGAAAAGGATCTTTAACCCAAAAAAACTTATCTCCCAGGCAAAAGAAAATAAAATGAAAATTGATTCATGGTATTTCCTGATGATCTTATTGCAAACAAAATCATTCCTGGACGAAGGGTGAAGATTCTTTCGGGCCATGGGGATGACCGACTTTTTCCAACCGGATTTTATTATTTTGATGGTTTCTGAATGATCTCGAATAAAACACCATTCATGCCATTGGGATGAATAATATTACTGGTACCGAAAGTACTTACTATATTTTCGACCAGAATCAGCTTTTTGCCCTGTGATTGAAGCCTCTTGACTTCTTTTCGAATATTCTCCACTTCCATAGAGATCATAAAGGCCCCTTCGCCCTTGTGTCTAATAAAGTGGCCCACCAGTGTGTTTTTATCAAATCCGGTGATAAGGATAAAACGGACTCCGGGTAGCTGGAACAAAGCAATATTATCCTTGAACTCAATGCCGATTTCCTTCAGACCGCTTTCGGTAAAAAGCACTTCATAGCTCGAACTGAAAGTCGGCTTGACCCCCCAGGAAAGCCTCATAACTCTTAACCGCTTCGTCCAAATCCTCTACGGCAATAGTAATGGAATAAATCGTTTTGATCATCGGACT
>JACQYK010000180.1 GCA_016208255.1 Deltaproteobacteria bacterium
ACAAAAACATCCTCACCCTCCTCGGACATCCCATTGCCAATGCCCTTTACAGTCAGCGTCTGTTCGATGCCTTGAACCTGAAAGTAAAAGAAAATCAGATGATGGTGGAGAACTTGCGATTTATCTATGATGACACCATCCGGGCTTTTGCGGCCGCAATCGATGCCAAAGATCCTTATACCCGGGGCCATTCTAACCGGGTCGCCCAGTATGCCGTGGCTATCGGGAAAGAAATGGGTCTTCAGGAAGAAGTCTTGGAAGGTTTCTACATGGCCGGTTTGCTTCATGATGTGGGAAAAATAATCGTGGATCGCCATATTATCAATAAGAAAAAAAATCTCACCTCCAGAGAGTTCACGGAAATCATGGAACATACCAAGGCGGGATATCAGATATTATCAACGATCCGTTTCCCCTGGGCCGACGTGCCTCTCATGGCCAAGTCCCACCATGAAAAAGTAGACGGCAAAGGGTATCCCGATGGTTTAAGGGGGGACCAAATTTCCCTGGGGGCCAAGATCATCTGTCTGGCCGATGCCTTTGATGCCATGACCACCCATCGTCCTTATCGTTATCGCCTCAGTTTTGAAAAGACCCTGAAAGAAATTCGAAAAAACGTCAATATCCAATTCGAAAAACCGATTGTTTCCGCCTTTTTTAGGGTCCTCAAGAAAGAAATCGACGGGAAACTATATGAGCAAAAGATCATCCCCAATTTGGACGAGCATTTTAATCCCCGGGTGATTCGTTCCCTTCTGGAGTTGACCATTGCTGAACCCTCCTGATTTTGAACTCCTCCAATAAGTTGAAAAATCATTAACAGCTTCAGCCCCGGTCGGAACTCGGGGAGCCAGGTTTCACCAGGATTCGTCGGCCTCCTTGGATTTTGCCAATAAAGAAATTAAAAAAATCCCTAAACCGCATCCCACAAACAGGCCAAGGATAAATAAAATCATAACGCCTCCTTGTTGACTGTTACCTGGTTTTTTTCTAAAACCTTTTTTGGATCTTTAGGAATTCCCCCTCTTTTCTACTAAACCCTCATGCCCCGCCCAGGGCGTGACACCACGAGCCGCTCGACTCGCTCGACTCGCTCGACTTTGTCGAGCTTTTAAAGAGGCTCCCTGTCCGACTCTCCTTCGACTCCCCTTCGACTCCCAAAGGGAGTCTTTTCTAAAGATCGGCGAAGCCGATCGACAGGGAGTCTCTTTTAAGGAGACTCCTGGAAGGAGTCGACAGGATGCCTTCTTGATCCTTCTCCCGGAGAAAGGACCAAGACTCTGATTTAATTAAAAAAATGAGTGTTATCAATTAATTAGTATTAATTATAATGCATTTTAATTTAATAGCAATAAAAAAAATTAAATGTCATTAATTTTTTATTGACTTTCAACTGTCCCCTTGATATATTTTTTTCACATAATTGTAATATAATAAACAATAAATCTCTTAAAGGTATTAACTATGAAAATTTTCATGGAAGAAGACAGGCTAAAGGATAGAGAAAGAAAGGTGATGTATTCCACTTCGTTGCCAAAAGGTCTTAAGGTGTCTCTTGAGGATGCGGCCACCGCCCTTCATCGAAAAAAAGCGGACTGGATTCGTACCTCAATTAATTTATTCCTGAGTCTTCCTGAAAAAGAACAGGAACTTTTGATCTTAAATACTTATAATAAAATGGAAAAAAATCAATTAAGGCCCTTCACCACCACCTTAACGGAAAGTCAGTTAATCAGCTTAAATACACTCTCAAAAAATTTGAAGCGCTCCAAGGTTGAAATTTTCCGAGCGGCTGTTTTTAATTTTCTGTCCAAAAGTACCCTGGAGCAGGAAAGGGTTATAAAAAAAACCATATCCCGGTGAGGCCTTGGACTGTGATGGCTCAATCAGAAAGAATAATGACCATTCCCAGTGAAGAGTCCCGGCAACAGGGCTCCGGGGAACCCTGATAAAAGAAAAATTAAACCGTTTTTATTCCCTCACCCTGAGCCAAAAGAAAAAAATGTACCAAGCCTTTTTTGGACTATCCGACAAACCATTTTCGGAAACGCCTGATCCCCGGTTTTTCTTTCTTTCGATCCGGCACCGGGAAGGATTGGCTCATCTAGAATATAATATTTTGGATGGGAAAGGATTTTCGGTCCTCGTCGGCGAAGTGGGGACCGGAAAGACGACCTTGTGCCGGACGTTGATGGATCGTTTGGACCCAAAGAAAGTCACCGTGGCCCACATTATTCACACCAATCTGGATTTTTCTGAATTTTTGCAGGAAGTGGTCGAAGGACTGGGGATTTCTCCCCCGGGGAGGCAAAAATGGGATCTTCTCAAGGCCTTGAATCATTATTTAATTGAGGCCCACGGCCAGAATCGTAAAGTAGTCCTGATCGTTGATGAAGCCCAAAACTTAAAGCCTTCCGTCTTGGAGGGGATTCGAATGCTTTCCAATCTGGAGACTCCCCGGGAGAAATTGATTCAAATCATTTTTATGGGGCAGCCGGAATTTTTGAAGCATATTCAACGATCGGATATGGTTCAATTAAGACAAAGGATTGCCGGCAGTTTTTTCTTGGGGCCTTTGACCCGGAAGGAGACTCAGGGTTATATCTTGTCCCGGCTGAACCGGGTCCAGGCCAAACCCGCCCTCCGTTTTACCTCTGAGGCCCTGGACCTGATTTACCAATACAGCAAAGGAATCCCCCGCTTAATCAATTTCCTCTGTGACTTCAGTTTGATCCATACCTATGTGGCCGAGGTCTGGACGGTGGATCATCGCCTCGTTCAATCCGCTTACCAGGAAATAATGGGAACGCGCCTGATCGAGGACTACCTAGTGAGGAAAGAAAAAAGATTTTTGAAGGGGTTGCCGGAGATGAGAAGAGGAGAAGGCCAAGGCCCGGAACCGGCCTGGAAAAGACTTCGGGTCCCGGAAACCCTCTCCTTGGAGATCGATTCGGACGAAGGGAGCACCCGGGAAGGGGATAAATTTTTTTTCCCTGGCTCAAAATCATGGCCTAAAAAGACCGCTGTGACTTTGGGTTTGACGTTAACCGTCCTGGTCTTGATTTCTCTGGCCCTGGCCTTCCGGTTTTGGAATCCGGAATCCTGGAGGTCCATGGCCGTCTCCCCGCCCTATCAAATACAAATTCCGTTGTCGGAACCTGAAAAAGAGATCCCTGATGATCCCCACCCTTCGGGGAAAGGGGTCCGTAACCTGATTTATGAGCCAAAGGAGTCCAAATTTAATCAACCCGGAGCACCCCGTTGAGTACCAAAGAAGAGGCTTTGAAAAAAGCCATGGAACAGATGGAAGGGCTTAAGGGCCGCGTAGAATCTTTACAGAAGGCGGTTGAAAAAGCGGTCCGTAAGACTCTGGAAGGGGACCTCCCTCCTGAAGAAGCCGGGGGAACCTCCCTTTCCTGGGAAACCCCTGAGGAACCGTTTAGAGAAGGAAAGGTCCCGGTTGAAACCTTATTTCCCAAAGAGTCGCGGTATTCCCTGGAGTGGTACAGCGGGATCCATTCCCTGGCCATCAATATCAAACGGAAGGTCGGGGAGGGGAAAAAAGGGGCGGTCCTGTTCACTTCATCGGTGCCCGGGGAAGGCACGACCACCCTTTGTTCTAATGTGTCTTTGGCCCTGGCCCGGGTTTTGGCCGGAAATGTTTTACTGTTGGACTGCAATGCCCGACATCCGGAGATCCATAAGCTGTTTAATACGGAATCTATTCCCGGGTTGACCGACATCCTGATGGAAAAAATAAATTGGGAAGAGGCTATCCGAAAAACCACCCTCAAAAATTATTATGTGCTTCCTTTCGGCCAGTCTCTTCAGGATCCTTGGTCTTTATTAGGTTCGGTAGCCATGGAGGGGTTGTTGAACGTTCTGAAGGTTGATTTCGATTTTATTTTTCTGGATGCCCCTCCTATTTTAGAGTGGACGGGAGCGGAAATGATCGTTCCCTGGGTCGAGGCCGCGGTTTTAATCATCAAGGCCCATTCCACCCGCAGGGAAGTGGTGATGCGGGCCGCGGAACGGATCATCGACCGCAGGGAATTTATAGGCGCCATTCTCAATCAGCAGAAATGGTTCACTACCCGATTCCTGAATAAGGGGCATCGATAAGGCCATGAGGAAGACCGGTTCCCCGCCGATTCCGTCCCGGATTATAGGTTCAACCAGGATAGGGTGAAAAATTTAGGAAAAGCCTCGTACCCTAAGAGGAGTGTTAGGCCTTGGTCAAAACTGACTTCAAAAGATCTTCGTCCGGCAATTTTTTGAGGATCATTTTTTCACGTCAATCGCTTATTATTTTCACCTTTTTGGCGGTAACGGGGCTGACCCTGGTGATCAGTTTGATCACCCCGCCGAAATATGAAGCCGTCGTCAAGATTTTGGTTAAGGTCCGAAAGGCCGAAGGGTCTCTTCCGGCCCAAACCTTTTATGATTTTCGTACCGAACGGGTGGCCTTTCTCCAGTCCCAGGAGGAAATTATTCGAAGCGATGAAGTGGCCAGGAGGGTCCTGGGAAAACTGTTTCCGACGGTCAAGGAATTTCCTTTGAAAAAGGTCAAATCCTTTCAACAAAGGGTCAAGGTCTTTTCCCCCGCAGGGCATGATCTCACCACTTCGGATATCTTATGGATTCAAATCACGGACAATAATCCGGTGCGGGCGGCGGAAGCTTCCCAGCGGTTGACCGAAGAGTTCGTCAATTACGCCGGGGAGTTGAAAAAAAGGTCCGCCCACCAAACGGTCTATTTTTTGGAAAAACAGTCTGAGGCCCAACTGAAAAAAATGAAAGAGGCCGAAGGGCAGATTAAGAGTTTTGCGGGAAAATCCGGCTCGGAATCGGCCTTTTTATTTTCCATGATTAAGACCAAAGGAGCTCAGGCGGAATTAATCACCTTCAATAATAGTTATCTCAAGGCCAAGATGGCCTTAAAGGAGACGGAAATTTATCTGAACCAGCTGCGGGAAATGGTCCATCAGGGGTCGGTCCCCCCAAAATTGCTCAAGGAAAACCCGGTGTTGTCGGCTATTAAAGAAACGATCGGCAAACTGGAAAGTCAATTGTCCGCCCTCCGGTCTCGGTATCCCGAATATTGCCCGAAAAATATCGGGATCCTGAAGGAGATAGACCGGCACAAACAATTGTTGAACAAGGAAATGAAGGCCGATATCGACGGCCGCTATGTGGATATGGCCGGCCTCCAGGCCCGGGTCAAATTGCTCAAAGAGACGGTGGACCACTTTACGGCCCTGGCCCGGATGCAATGGGAATATTCACGGCTTTACAGAAATTACGAGGTGTTGGAAGAAGGCTATCAGGATCTGCTTCGCCATATCCAGCAGGCCCGCCTCACGGCCTCCCTGGATACCTATCAGCTGACCCCTATTGAAATTATCGATCAAGCCCGGGTCCCCAAAACCCCGGTCAGCCCGAACCATATCCTTAACACCTTGATCGGAATGCTGCTTGGGGCCTTGTTGGGCCTGGGGCTGGCCTTTATTTTTGATTATTTTGATCCCACCTTGAAATCGGCTGAGGATGTGGAACGCTATCTGAACCTGCCGGTTCTGGGTTCGGTACCCCGGCGCTAAAAAGGGGGCTCCTTTTAACCTGGAGAGGTCCCAAAATCTCTTTGGCAGATCTAGGCCGGGGAAAGTCCCGGTCTTGTTTTCTGAAGGACAACAACCAGAACGATCAAGCCCAGACCAACGGCATCATAAACCCACGAGCTGTAGACCATAAATAATCCCCCGGCGATCAAGAGAATCCGTTCAACCCAATTTGCTCTTATTAAAAGCCAGGCATCGACCCCGGCAGCCAAAGCGGCAATCCCGATCACGGAAGTAAAGGAAGTCCAGCCAATTTTCAGCCAGGGACCGGATAGGAGCAGCCCAACGCCATCAGGATGTAGGGTGAACATGAAAGGGACGATAAAGGCCGGAAGGGTGTATTTCCAGGCCATCATCGTTGTCTTAAAGGGATTTCCTCCGGTCAGGGCGGCGGCGGCGAAGGGAGAGAGGGCGGTCGGCGGGGAGACTTCGGAAAGTACGGCATAGTAAAAAATAAACATATGCGCGGCATAATCCGGGACCTTGAGCATGATCAGGGCCGGGGCGGCAATAACCGCTCCGATGATATAGGAGGCCGTTACCGGCACTGCCAGACCGATAATCCACATTAAGACCCCGGTAAAGGCGCAGGTCAGAAATAAATTCCCGCCGGCGTAACTGATGATGATGGAGCTGAATTTCAGGCCCAATCCGGTCAGGGTAACCACGCCGACGATAATTCCCGCGCTGGCACAGGTTGCGGCCACCCCCAGGACGCCGATCGAACCGGAACGCAAAGCACTAATCAATTTTTTTGGTTTCAGGGCCGTCTCCCGACGGAAGAAACTGACCCCCAGGGCAATGAGGGTTGCATAAAAAACACTCAAGATGGGGGTGAAGCCCCAAACCATGAGGACCACAATCGTTATCAGAGAGGTGAAATGGAACCAGTAGCGTTTAGTCAGTTGCCTTAAACTGAACTTTTCATCCAGTTCTATTTTCTTCACCCCGAACTTCTTGGCGTCAAATTCGACCATGAGGAAAATGGAGAGATAATAGAGGAAGGTGGGTATGACTGCCATGCGCAGGACATCAAGGTAGGAAATTTTCAATATCTCGGCGATCAGAAAGGCCGCGGCACCCAGGACAGGAGGGGAGATGATGGCCCCGATCCCGCCGGCGGAAAGCAGTCCCCCGGCCGATTCTTTGTCGTACCCGGCCTTGGCCAGCATGGGATAAGCCACGGAGCCGAGGGTAACCGTGGTGGCCACGCCGCTGCCCGACGGTCCGCCTAAAAGAAAAGAGGCCAGGGTTACAGTACGGCCGGCCCCGGTGGGTTTGCCCCCCATGGCGGCAAAGGAAAAGTCGATAAAAAATTTCCCGGCCCCGGAATATTCCAGAAAGGCCCCATAAATGGTAAACAGGATAATAAAAGTGGAAGAGACATCGATCGGAACGCCGAAAACCCCTTCCAGGGTCATATACATGTGACCCACGACTCTTTCGACATCGTAACCCCTGTGGGTCCAGGGTGAAGGCAGATGGGGACCGAAATAGGCATAGAGCAAAAACAGGAGGCTGATCAAAGGCATGATCCAGCCCGTGGCCCGGCGGACGATCTCCAGGACCAGTAAGATAAAGATGATCCCAAAGGTTTTATCCCAAAAAGTGGGTGTGACCGCCCGGTAGATGAATTCTTCAAAGTCAAACAACATATAGACGATGGTGGAGACCCCCAGCAGGGCCAATCCAAGGTCATACCAGGCAATTCGATGCTTAAATTTTTTGAAGGGGGGAAACACCAGGAAGCCTAAAAAAAAGACGAAAGCCACATGAACACCCCGTAGAATCTGGGTGGTTACCGTCTCCACGGCGGCATAGAGGTGATACAGGGACATACTCACGGCAATCACGGTGATAAAGAGATCCAGAGGGCCGGAAAGTCTGCGGGTGACCCCTTCTTCCTCTTCGATATATTTCTCGGCTTCCTTCAGCCTTTCTTCACTGATGACCGGTTGCGGGACAGCTTCGGCGGTGTTTGGGTCAGAGTCCATTATGATTCCTATCCCTTTGTCTTGTTATTTATCCGGAATTTTCCGGGTGCGGATTTCCAGCAACGTGCCATCGGGAACACTTTGGGACAAATTTATTTTTTCCTGATTAAACTCCAGCCGGAATTCGCCGTTTGCGGTGACCCTGATCTTCAGGGAATCGATTTTACGAGTTTGCTGTACCCAGGTGTTTCGGGATTCTTCGAGACCATAATACTCAAGGACCGACGGGCTTTCCGCTTTAATTTTCGAAAGCCAAAGTTGCCCTTCCGGGTCTATCTGAAAGGCTTCCCATACCAGAACGCCATAAATGGAATTCCGGTGGGCCAGGGAGAAGAGATTGGGGGTGGTAATGGATTTTTCCCACAGGACTTGCGGGGGATGAACCAGGGCAATTTGAAAAGAAAAGCCGGCCTGACCCGCGGTTGGGATCAGGATGGCCAAGAGTACTATTAAAAAGATGAATTCTTTAACAGGACCCCTTTCCCCGGCCATCGCAGCCCTCCTCAGGTTTTACATTAATTTACTAAAGTGAATGCCAGCTGACCTTGTCCCGTTTGCTGCTCGTCGCCGGTGTTCAAAAAAAACCAGAACCGGCAACGAGCAACAACAAACCAGGAACAAGAAATTTTAAACGGCTTTAAAGCGAAAATAGAGTCGAAACGACTCGTTGATCCGGCCTATTTTCATGATTGGTGGTGTCAGGCCACCAAAAGGGTGGCCTGACGGTTTGGTTAGATTTTCTGTCCTTTTTCTTTGAAAAATTTTATGGCCCCGGGATGGAAGGGAATCGGAGAGCCGTCAACGGCATCTTCCAGGGTTAAGTTTTTGGCTTCCTGATGAACGGCGACCAGTTCCGGTTTGTAAGCGAATATGGTTTTTAAGATATTGTAAGCCAAAGCGGGATCCATTTTTTCATGACAGATAAGGATATTGGCTACAGAGGCTACCGGGGTATCCACCGAAATCCCCGGATACAGGTTTTTGGGGATCTTGCCTTTAAAATATACCGGACCGTACTTGGCGATCATCCGAGCAACTCCGTCATCATGACCGATCAGTTTCATCTTGATACCCGGAGTGGCCCCCAGATCGAGCACCGAAGCGGTCGGCAGTCCCCCGTCCCAGAAATAGGCGTCAATCTTGCGGTCTTTCAAGGCCCCGGCTGATTCGGTGGCCCCCAGCCGGTCCCGGTTGATATCTTTATCGGGATTGATCCCGTAGGCCTCCAATACCCTTACGGCCTTCACTTCCGTTCCCGAGCCGGGGGCCCCGGTGGAAATCTTTTTGCCTTTTAGATCGGTTACGGTGTTGATCCCTTTTCCATCCAAGGTGACGACATGCATAAAATTGGAGTAAAGGACAGCCAGATTGCGTAAGGGGAGTTTTTCTCTGAATTTTCCGGTTCCCATAAAGGCGTCATAACCCACATCGGCCATGATAAAACCCAGATCGGCTTTTTGGGCGGCCACCAGTTTGCAATTATCAACCGACGCGGCTGTAACTTCGGCCGTGGCATCGACCCCAGGAAGGTGTTTCGACAACACGGCCGCCATACCTCCCCCATAAGGGTAATAAACGCCTCCGGTTCCCCCGGTAACAATGGATAAACGAACCTTGGTTTGGGCCACAAGCAGACCGGGGGAAACCATGAGGCTCCCCAATCCCACGGCACCGGAAATTTTCAAAAAATCCCTGCGATTCATGAACCGTCCCTTGTTCTCCATAGAAACTTCCTTAATGAGTTATATTTTTTTCTGAATTCAGCTACTGGACTTTTTTATCGGATTGCTCCCAGTAAGGATCTCGAAGACCTTTTTTGAAAAGTTTGCCGGAACCGGTCCGGGGCAATTGGGGCAGGAAAGAAATCGACTTGGGGGCCTTATAACGGGCCAGGTTTATTTTACAAAATCGGATGATTTCTTCCTCGGAGATCGGCTGGTCCTCCTTCAAAACTACCGCGGCATGGACGGCTTCCCCCCATTTATCATCGGGGATCCCGAAAACGGCGGTTTCCAGTATCTGGGGAATCTGGTACAGAACATTTTCCACCTCGGTGGAATAGACGTTCTCTCCGCCGGTGACAATCAGGTCCTTTTTCCGGTCCACAATATTGACATACCCTTCCTCATCCATGACCGCCAGATCGCCGGTATACAGCCAGCCGTTTTTAATGGCCTTTTGAGTCTCTTCCGGCAGTTTCCAGTATCCCGGGGTAATGGTCTCCCCCCGGACAATGATTTCTCCCACCTCCTGGTCATCGGGCCGCACCTCTTCGCCGTTATCACGGGCCACTTTAAGAGAAACCCCGATGAAGGCCCGGCCGGTTCTGGATTTGAACTGAAACTGTTTTTCCGGGGGCAAAGATTTCAAATGATCCTTCAAGATAGAAAAGGTCAGAAAGGGACTGGTTTCGGTCATTCCATAGGTTTGAATATAGTCACAGCCGAAACCTTGCATGATCTTTCGGACCACTTCCGGGGCAATCGGGGCCCCACCGCTCAACAGGACTCGAAGATGAGGAAAGGCGCAGGCCGGGAAATCCGGGTGATGGATCAGCAGGTTGAGCATGGTAGGGATCATATTGGTCAGGGTAATTTTTTCCCGGACCATGGTATCCAAAACGGCCCGGGGTTCAAATTCCCGGACCAGGACGTGGGTGCCCCCGGCCCAGGTGACGGCCCAAGTGGCCCAGGCGTCGGCCAGGTGGAAGAGGGGGGCCACATGGAGCCAGACATCGGAATCGGTCAACTGAAGTTCGGCTAAGGTGCCCAGGGCATGGAGGTAACAATTTTTATGACTGAGCATAACCCCTTTGGGTCGGCCGGTGGTCCCGCTGGTATAATAGATCTGGGCCGTGGCTTCTCCCCCCGGACCCCAATCCGGAATCGGATCCGGTGAAGAAGACTGAAGAACGGTCTCATAATTCAATCCCGGCGGGGGAGTCGGGCCCTGGTGACCGGTCAGAAGAATATTGGCAGGGGCGATTTTTAGATTCTTTATGGCTTCGATTTTGGGCCAGAAATCCGAATGCAGGAGAATCAATTCGGATTGGGAGTCGTCAAGAATATATTCGATTTCTCTTGAGGAAAGACGATAGTTGAGAGGGACCAGGGCCGAGCCGATGAGGGCTGAAGCGAAGTAGGCTTCGAGGAAGATATGACAATTATAATGGAGAATGGCCGCTTGACGGCCGGGTCCGAGGCCCCGTTTTTTAAAAAAATGGGCCAGCCGAAAGACCCGCCTGGAAAACTGTTCGTAGCTGAACACCCCTTGATGACAGCGAACCGCCTCTTTTCGCGGGTATCCCCGGGCCGCTTTATATAAAAGTTCGGCTAAATGAATGGAAAGGCCCTCCCTTGGAAAATTATTGAGGATTCCAATATAATAATAACATAAGAGGACCGAGGGGGTCTTTTCTTGGGGATTGTCCAAAGGGTAACTTATCGCCCCATCCCGGCCCGTCCAGCAAAGTTTGATTCGAGGCAGGGCATACACCATAGCCCGTTTCGGGCGCAGGTGAAGGCCTGCTCTGGATTTAGTTAAATAATTTGCCCGGCAAAGAAGCTTCCAGGTTCAGGGTGGACAACCCCAAGAAAAGACCCCCTCGGTCCTCTGTTAGGCAAGTTCATCTGTTTCATGTCAAGATTATTATGAGGCCATTAATAATATTGAAGAAGGTACACTATTTTTTTAATGGAGAGAACAAAAAAATTCAATCTTGTTTTTTCCTTGACCAAAGGGGTTTCCCCTTTTATAATCCCCCCATTTGGTTGTCCCATTTTCATAACCTTTTGTTATATGAAAAAGAATGTCGGTTTTGGATAGTTCTAATAATTTTTTAAAACTGTCCAAATAATAGAGGTCCTCCATTGAAAAAAACTCTATTTGTTTTTCTGGTCTGGGTGCTGATCCCCTTTACCGCCTATGCCAAATCGGACAGTCTGAAGATCGATCTGGAGTTTAAACCAAGGGAAAGTGTAAAAGTTCATCCCAAAAACGTTCCGCCGGGCAAGATCTTTTTTGAACCCGTCCAGGATGCCCGGCCCAACTCCAGAGCCATTGGAGAAAATTTAGAAGATAAGGGTCAGAAAGTCAGCATTCTGGCTTCCAATGAACCCGGCAGTTTTGTCCGGTCGGTCCTGATCAGAGAGTTCCGAAACAAGAAATTTTCCGTGGAGGATAATGCCGGCACGGCCTCCAAAATTGTTTCCGGTACTTTGGTCAAATTCTGGACCGTGGAAACTTCTAACTATGATTCCCAAACCCAGATAAAGATTGAGGTGAAAGACCGGAACGGTCGGGTTCACTACAGCCGCACCTATCCCGGGGTCGGGAAAAACAGAGGGCGCAGTCTCAGCGATACCAACTATAATGAAAGCATCAGTAACTCCCTGACCTCGCTGATCGATAAGATTTTTTCAGATCAGGAATTCCTGAGTTCCCTCTCCGAGACACCGGCTCTTCCCGCTGCGGGGGGAAAACCGGATGTTATCGCAGTCGAAAGCCAACCGGCTCCTGCGAAAAAAAGTAAAAAAAGATCTCCCGCCCCTCCGGCTTCTTCAAAGACGCAGCCGGTCTTTGGTCCCAAATAATAAGGTCAGACTTTAAAATATCTCGGCCGAGAAGATTTGAATTTTTGTTTTACTGTCTTTCCAGGCGTCTTTGGGGAGACCGGCCTTGTGGCAGGTCTGTTCTAAAAAGGTTTGGGTATCCCACCCGTATTCTTCGGCTACCTGGGGCAAAAGCAGTCCGGAGTGATATCCCCGTTCGATGTACAATCCATGTTTTCCTACCTGGATTTCCTGGATGTTCTTTATTGTACGAAAAGGGGTCAGGGCTGAGATCTCAATCGACAGATCTTTGAGTTCCTGCTTGGAGAGGGGGGGAAATCGCGGGTCCTGAAAGGCGGCCGCCTGGGCCATATCGATAACGGTTTGGGAGAGGGGCTTTACGGCCTGGATGTGACCGATACATCCCCGCAACTGGCCGTGGGTCTTTAAGGTTACAAAGGCCCCCCTTTTTTCCGATAATCCTCGGGTTTCCCCCTCACGGGTGGGCAGGGGACGGCCTAAAAGATGATGTTCGATAGCCCCTCGGGCCAACCGATGCAAAAAAGCCCTCTCTTCTTCTGAATAAGCGTTTTCCTGCTTTTTCCCCTTGGCCGGGGTTGATCTAAAAACCGCCGCCGCCATATAACCCACGACCCCGGAGCGGTCACCGGTCACATCACCTGAGTTGGCATAATTCAAAACCAGAGCGCGATCGGCGGAAAGGAGCCGGGCTGTTTTCATGACCGTGACGATGGGGCCGCCGCCGCAAGCTTCCACCTGGTCTTGGGTCAGGTCCCGCATCAGCCCCTGTTCATCAAAGGCGGCCACCCGGTCCAGGATTTTTTGGTCTAGATTTTTGGCCTGTTCATAGGAATGAAAGTGGGAGAGATCGGTACTGGCCACCAGCAGGACTTTCTTTCCCTTAAGGACCTCAGCTAAAACACGGGCTATTTCTTCACAGGTCGAGGGATCCTGAGAGCCCTGAATAATGGGGACGATGGAAAAATCCTTAAGGGTTTCCTGCAAAAAGGGAAGCTGTATTTCCAGGGAATGCTCCTGGGCATGTCCTTCCGGAACATATTTAAAGATAGGACTTTTTTCAGCCATAGCCCGGGCCAATTCCTGGTCCACCGGAATAATCCCCAGCGGGGTCTCATAACCATCTTTCCCGTCGATGGAAGCCCCTTTAAACGGGTAACGATGGCTGGGAGCGATAATCACTACCTGAGTGAACGGTTGGGCTTTAAGGAGTTTATAGGCATGAGCCGCCACCCCTCCTGAATAAACATAGCCGGCATGGGGGGCAATCAGGGCCATTAATTCACCGGGTAACTCCGGGGTATCAGGAACAGCCTTAATAAATCCCTGAATCTGGGAACGCAGGGTCATTGGTGTCCCGGGATACCAACTGCCGGCGATGATGGATTTTCTGATATCCTGTGTCATGGCAGGCCTCCTTATTATCAGCTGACAGCTCAGGGCTCATAGCTTATAGGCTGAAGGTAAATCAAAGAAAAAATTTTTGCTGTCAGCTATGAGCTATGAGCTATTTTATTTATAATAATCCTTATACCAGTCCACAAACCTTTGGATTCCGTCTTCGATGGAAGTAGCCGGTTTAAAGCCCACCGCCCTGGTTAAGTCAGCCACGTCGGCAAAGGTGGCCGGGACATCGCCGGGTTGAATAGGCATGAGGTTTTTAAGGGCTTTTTTACCAAGGCATCCTTCCAGGACTTCGATGAAATACAACAACTCCACCGGGTCATTATTCCCGATGTTATACAGCCGGTAAGGGGCATAACTGCTGGCCGAATCCGGCTCCCGGCCGTTCCAATCCGGATCGGGTTCGGGAATTTTTTCCAAAACCCGGACCACTCCTTCAATGATGTCGTCAATATAGGTAAAGTCTCTCTGCATCTTGCCATAGTTGAAAACGTCTATGGGATTTCCCTCCAGGATGGCCCGGGTAAAAAGGAACAAGGCCATGTCCGGCCTTCCCCAGGGTCCATAGACGGTGAAAAAACGAAGACCGGTGCAGGGTAGTTTAAACAAACTGGCGTAGGTATGGGCCATGAGTTCGTTGGCTTTTTTGGTGGCGGCATATAAGGAAACCGGGTGATCGACGTTGTCGTGGACGGAAAAGGGCATCCGGGTGTTGGCTCCGTAAACGGAACTGGAAGAGGCAAAGACCAGATGTTTGATCCGGTGATGCCGGCACCCCTCCAGGATATTTAAAAAACCCATCAGATTCGTTTCGGCATAGGAATAGGGATTGATCAGAGAATAGCGCACCCCGGCTTGAGCGGCCAGATTAACCACCCGGTCAAATCCCTGCTCGCTGAAAAGCCGGGACACCGCTTCTCGATCAGAGAGGTCGATTTTATAAAAACGAAAATGATCACGGCCCCTGATCTGTTCCAATCGATCCAGCTTCAATCGGACGTCATAATAATCATTCAGATTATCCAGACCGATCACCTGATTCCCCGAGGCCAGGAGACGCCGGCAAAGGTGGAAACCGATAAACCCGGCCGCGCCGGTGACCAAAATTTTAACGGGCATAAATTCTTTCTTGTTGCCTGAAGATGAAAAAATATTGTATAAGTGTATCATACTTTAGCAAAAAATAAAACCTGTCAATTATCTTCTTTTTCCCCTTTTTTATGAGTCAACCTTTCCTTGCTCCCCATGGATATTTTATGATATAAGATACAGGTGAACGGGAATTTCTTTGAAGCCAAGCCGGACGCCGAAGAGGGGTATTTCCAATAACCTGTTCCCCAAAAACCCTGGGGACTTTTTTTCACTGGAAGGGGACCGGAAATGAAAGAGGCTTTGGGGTGTCTGTAAAATTTTTACAACTGCTCTATCTTTTCCAGGAATATGGTTATTTAATTATTTTTACCGGGACCTTCTTTGAGGGAGAGACCACCCTGGTATTGGGAGGTTTGCTTTCCCATCAAGGCCATCTCAACTTCTGGATAGTCGTCTCCATCGCCGTCTTTGCCTCCTATTCGGGCCACCTGGTCTTTTATTTCCTGGGGAAAACCGCCTCCCCCTGGATTTTGCTAAAATTTCCCAAGTTCCAAATGAAGATACAACAGGCAGAGGGCCTCATCCGCCGTCATGAAACCACCAGTTTGTTTATTACGCAGTATATTTTTGGATTGCGGTTGGCCAGCGCCCTGGCTTTCGGTATCCTGGATATGAAAATCATCAAGTTTCTTTCCCTGCAATTGATCAGCTGTATCCTTTGGGCCATTCTTTTTACCTCCCTGGGATATTGGGTCGGCGATTCCTGTGACACAATCGTCAGAAATATGGAATGGGCCATTTTAATCATCCTGATCATAGGGTTTTTCAGCACCATTATCGGACGAAAAATTTTTGATTACTGGCTGCGCTCCCGTTGATATGATAGTTGGAAAATAGGGCTCGAGGATTCAAGGTACAAGGTTGAAGGAAAACTTTACCCTAAACCTTAGACCTTGCACCTCCTGCCTGTCCGCAGGCCTAATACAAGAAATTATTAAACCCTCGAATCCTGGAAGCCTAGATTCTTATTTTCAAACAAACTAAACCGCCATGCCCCGCCTTTTGGGGCGTGGCACCACGATCCGGTCGATTTCATCGACCTTAATAGGAGGCTTCCTTTGGAAGCCGGGACATGAAAAT
>JACQYK010000181.1 GCA_016208255.1 Deltaproteobacteria bacterium
GAGATGGTGATGCCGGGGGATAATGTCTCGGTGGAGATCTCGTTGATCACGCCGATCGCCATGGAGAAGGAGCTTCGCTTTGCCATCCGCGAAGGGGGCCGGACCGTGGGTGCCGGTGTCATCTCGGAGATTATTGAATAATAAAAGATAGGTTCAAGGTTCAGGGTTCAAGGTTTAAGGGAAAACCTTACACCTTAGACCTTATACCTTGGACCATATACCAGTTTTTACCGGTTGGAATATGAGGAAATCTTATGGTGATGACCAGTCAAAAAATTCGGATCCAACTCAAGGCTTTTGACCATAAACTGCTGGATCAGTCGGCGGCCGAGATCGTGGAGACCGCCCGGCGGACCGGAGCCCGGATTGCCGGGCCGATTCCGTTGCCAACGATGATCAAGAAATTTTGTGTCTTAAGATCACCCCATGTGGATAAAAAATCCAGAGAGCAGTTTGAAGTCCGAACCCATAAACGATTACTGGATATCCTGGAGCCGACCCAGGCCACGGTGGATGCCTTGATGAAATTAGATCTGTCGGCCGGTGTGGACGTAGAGATAAAATTATAAGGGTACTGCATCAGAGGGGCGTTCGCCCTCGGGGTGTTTTTCAAAAACGGTTTCATAAGAGAAAGATGATCATGCAAGGAATTTTAGGAAAAAAGTTGGGAATGACCCGTATCTTTGTCGAGGAGGGCAAGTCCGTGGCTGTGACGGTCATCGAGGCCGGCCCCTGTGTGGTGGTCCAGAAAAAAGGGGAGCAAAGCCAAGGACCTGTTTATCAACTCGGATTCATCCCGGCCAAACCCAAGTCGGTTAATAAGCCCATTCAGGGACATTTCTCCAAAAAAGGGATTCCCCCCATGGCCCATCTGAAAGAATTTCCGGCCTCAGGCGACCAGGCTTATCAAGTCGGAGATGAGGTTCGGGTCGACATATTTCAGATTGGGGATAAGGTGAAAGTCCAGGGAACCAGCAAGGGGAAAGGATTCGCCGGCGTGGTCAAACGCTGGAATTTTTCAGGAGGGAAAGACACCCATGGTTGCACCTCCCACCGGGTTCCTGGTTCCATCGGGTCCAGTGCCTACCCCTCCCGGGTTATCAAAGGCAAAAAACTCCCCGGGCATATGGGTAATCACCGGGTGAGCACCCTTCACCTTTCGATTGTGGATATCAGACCGGAAAGTAATTTATTGCTGGTTAAAGGGGCGGTACCCGGGAGCCGTAATAATCTCCTGGCCATTTATAAATAGTTAAAACCATGAAGTCAGAGGGAAAAAATGCCAACGGTAACTGTCTATAACCTGACCGGAGAAAAGGTGGAAGAACTTTTTCTGAAAGACGAGATCTTTAACCGGGAGGTTAATCCCCATATACTCCATCAGATGGTCCTCAGTTTTCAGGCGAAACAGAGGGCCGGGACCTCTTCCACCAAAGACCGATCAGAAGTCAGCGGAGGCGGGAAAAAGCCTTTTCGTCAAAAAGGGACCGGTCGAGCCAGACAAGGAACCAGAACCTCCCCCCTGATGCGCGGCGGGGGGATTATTTTCGGCCCCTCTCCCAGGGTCTATGACCTGAAGATCAACAAAAAGGTCAGAAAATTGGCCATGAAAATGGCCTTGTCGGCCAGGTGGCAGGGGGATCAATTGATGGTTTTGGATAATTTTCATCTGGACCAGATCAAGACCAAAAATTTGTCCCAGGTGATGGATCGCCTTCAATTAAAGAAAACCTTGATTGTCACCGATCAGGAAAATTTAAACCTGGAAAAGTCGGCTCGAAATGTGAACGGCGTCAAAGTCCTTCGCGCTGACGGGTTGAATGTCTTGGATGTCTTGAGATACGATCGTCTGGTTCTGCTTAAACCCAGTATCCCGATTATTGAGGAGGCCCTAGGCCAATGAAAGATATATTCCAGGTTATAAAAAGGCCCTTGTTGACAGAAAAATCAACGAGAAAAAAAGAAGAGTTCAACGAAGTGGCCTTTGAGGTGGACCGACGCGCCAATCGTTCCGAGGTAAAAATGGCTGTCCAAACTTTGTTCAAGGTCAAGGTGCAGCGGGTCAACCTCATGCAGATGGAAGGGAAGAAAAAGCGGGTAGGAAAAAAGCTCGGACGAACTGCGGATTGGAAAAAGGCTCTGGTCAGGCTGGCCCCGGGTGAAGCGATTGAAAATCTATAAGGAAGGATTTTAGGTAAGGGAGAAGTCCTATGGCCATCAAATCATGTACACCAACTTCACCGGGAAGGCGGTTTCAAACCTTTGACACCTTCGATGAAATCTCGGGCCGGGAAAAGGTTCGGGGTCTGGTGGAACCTCTACCCCGGACCGGGGGACGCAATAATAATGGCCGTATCACCAGCCGGTATAAAGGGGGCGGTCATAAGAGACAATATCGACGGATTGATTTTAAGCGGGAGAAGATAGACATCCCGGCTAAGGTGGCCGTGATAGAATACGATCCCAATCGTTCCACCCGGATCGCCCTGCTTCACTATGCCGACGGTGAGAAACGCTATATTCTGGCCCCGCATCAACTCCAGGTGGGAGATTTGGTGATCAGCAGTGGGCAGGCCGACATTAAACCGGGAAACAGCCTGCCCATCGTCAATATTCCTCTGGGTACCTATATCCATAACATAGAATTAAGACCGGGATGCGGCGGACAACTGGCCCGCAGTGCCGGTACTTATGCTCAACTTATGGCTAAAGAAGACAAATATGGACAAATCAAGCTGCCCTCCGGAGAGGTTCGCAAGATTCTATTGGCCTGCCGGGCGACGATCGGACAGTGTGGGCATCTTTTACATGAGAGGGTCTCCTTAGGCAAGGCCGGTCGAAGCCGGTGGTTGGGGCAAAGACCCAAGGTCCGAGGGGTGGCCATGAATCCGGTGGATCATCCCCATGGTGGAGGGGAAGGCAAGTCTTCCGGGGGCCGGCATCCGGTAACTCCCTGGGGGGTTCCGACCAAAGGATTCAAAACACGGAAGAAAAAGGCCAGCGATCGCTTGATCGTAAAAAAGAGAAAAACACAATAACAATTTCGGATTGCCGATTTCGGAATTCGGAATAAAAAAATGGGTCGGCGAAAACTTGGCCGAAAGTGAATTGAGACTGTTTATTCCGCAGTCCGCAATCGACAATCCGCAATTAAAATGGGGGGAGTTGTGGCACGTTCATTAAAAAAAGGCCCTTTTGTTGACGGCCCTTTATTGAAAAAAGTACAGGAATCCCAGGATACCAAGAGCCGGAAAGTCATCAAGACCTGGTCTCGTCGTTCAACCGTCCTGCCTGAATTTGTGGGTATGACCTTTGCGGTCCATAACGGCAAAAAATTCATTCCGGTCTATGTGACGGAAAATATGGTCGGACACAAATTGGGAGAATTTTCTCCCACACGGACTTTTTATTCCCATTCCGGGGATAGGAAGTCCGCGGTAAAAGGAAAGGCCAAGTAGGAGAGGGTAGACTTATGGAAACAAAGGCCCAGGCCAAATATATCCGGATAGCGCCTCGAAAAGTCCAGGTGATCATCCCGGCCATTAAAGGGAAAAAAGTGGAGGACGCCATTTCCATTCTGCAGTTTATGCCGAGGAAAGGGGCCAGAATACTTCAGAAAGTTTTGCATTCGGCGGTAGCCAACGCTGAACAGAATAAAGTGGATATCGACACCCTGGTGGTCAAGACGGTCTTAGTCGACGGCGGGCCCACTTTAAAACGTTTTATGCCCCGGGCCATGGGCCGGGCTTATCCCATATTAAAAAGAACCAGTCATATAACAGTTTTTTTAGCAGAAGCTTAAGCAGTCATGTCCCGCCAGGGGCGTGACACCTCGATACGGTCAGCTCGGTCGGCTTTGCTGACCCAAAAAGAAGCCTCCAAAAGGAGGCTAGGGCTGACCTCTTAGAAGAGGCCTCAGGGAGGCCGGGACATGAAAACAGAGTTCGTTCGACGCCGAACTCTATTTTCGCACTAAAGAAAAGGAGATCGGTTTGGGACAGAAGACACATCCAAAAGGATTCCGACTGGTGGTTAACAAGGATTGGAATTCGCGGTGGTTTGCTGGCAAGGAATTCGCGCAGTTTATTCAGGAAGACAAAAAGATCCGCGACTTTCTTAAAAAAAGGTTGTTCGATGCCGGAATTGCACGGATTGAAATTGAAAGGGCGGCCAATAAAGCCAAAATTATCATTTACACCGCCAGGCCTGGTATTGTCATTGGTAAAAAAGGTGCCCAGATCGAAAGCCTTAAAAAAGACCTGGAGAAAAAAGTCCAACGGGAAATGATTTTGGATATTCAGGAGGTTCGAAAACCGGAGGTGGAGGCCCAGCTGGTGGCTGAAAATGTGGCCTCGCAATTAGAGCGGCGGGTAGCCTTTCGCAGAGCCATGAAAAAAGCGGTCAGCTCGGCCAGAAAATTCGGGGCCGGAGGGATCAAAATAGCCTGTGCCGGACGTTTGGGGGGGGCGGAAATGGCCCGCACCGAATGGTATCGGGAAGGCCGGGTTCCCCTCCATACCCTTCGGGCCGACATTGATTACGGCTTCGCGGAGGCGGCCACGACCTATGGGCTTATCGGAATCAAGGTCCTTATCTTTAAAGGGGAAAAATTAGCGGAAAAGGAAATACCGGTTTAGTTAAAACAGGCCAGGGGCAATAGGCTATAGGCAATAGGTGAAAATTGGAAGTGAAGTCGCTTTAACCCATAGCCCATCGCCTTTTGCCCATAGCCTAAACCAATAAGGGATTGTTGTCATGCTTAGTCCAAAGAAAGTTAAATATCGGAAGCAACAAAAAGGTCGGATGCGGGGGGTTGCCTTCCGCGGTTCAGACTTGGAGTTCGGCGACTACGGTCTTCAGGCCCTGGAATGCGGTCGATTAACCGCACAACAGATCGAGGCGGCCCGTATTGCTATGACCCGATCCATCAAACGGGGCGGGAAGATCTGGATACGAATATTCCCCGATAAGCCGATTACCAAGAAACCGGCTGAAACCCGGATGGGAAAGGGGAAGGGGGCCCCAGAGGCTTGGGTGGCGGTTATTCATCCGGGACGGATCATTTATGAGATGGAAGGCGTTTCCAAGGAAGTGGCCGACGAGGCTTTGCGCTTGGCCGCTCATAAACTTCCCATTAAGACCAAAATTGTGCTGAGGAGCTTGTTGTGAAAGCCGACGAACTGAAAGATTTGACCATCGAGGAACTGCGGTCCAAGGAAAAAGAGATTCAGGAGACTCTGTTTAACCTCAGATTTCAACATGCTACAGGTCTGCTGGAAAATACCATGCGTATTCCGATGACTAAAAAGGATCTGGCCCGAATAAAAACCGTCATTCGATCCAAGATGGCCGCTTAATCAAAAAACCAGAGGGGTTTAAGAAAATGGAAAAGAGGGGCAGTCAAAAGACTTTAACCGGAATCGTAGTCAGCGATAAAATGGAAAAATCGGTAGTAGTTTCGGTTGAACGATTGGTGAAACATCCTGTTTACCAGAAGTACATCCGAAGAAAGGCCAAATTTATGGCCCACGATGAAGGAAATGAGTGTCGAATCGGGGATCGGGTCTTACTGACGGAAACGCGTCCTCTAAGCAAGCAGAAACGATTTAAGGTCAGTAAAGTCTTAGAGAAAATGGAGTAAAAGGCAAGGTGATCCCTGATGATACAGACGCAAACTAAATTAGATGTAGCCGATAATTCCGGAGCCAAGAAATTATTTTGTATCCGGGTTCTGGGAGGAACTCGCCGCCGGTATGCCCGGATTGGGGATATCATCGTAGTATCCGTAAAAGAAGCTATTCCGAATGCCAAAGTTAAAAAAGGGGATGTGATGAAAGCGGTGGTGGTTCGGACTAAAAAGGAGATTTCCCGTCCCGACGGGTCTTATATTAAATTTGATGATAATTCAGCGGTATTGATTAATCAACAACGGGAGCCGATCGGGACTCGAATTTTCGGCCCGGTAGCCCGGGAACTCAGGGCGAAGAATTTCATGAAAATAATCTCCCTGGCCCCTGAAGTCCTATAATTAAAAAGGGTACAAGGTGCAGGGTATAAGGTATTGGGTCAAACCGTAAACCGTAGACCGTATACCGGCTCATCACGAAGGAAAATAATTAGAAACCATTCCAAAATCCAAAAATTGGACCAGTTGTCTGGATAAAAAGAAAAAGGATTGTTCAAGATAGGGCAAACAATGAGACTGAAAAAAAACGACAAGGTCATGGTTATTTCGGGGAAAGAAAAGGGTAAGGTCGGTAAAATTCTAAAAATTTTTTCCGATAAAGACCGGGTGATCGTCGAGAAAGTTAATTATATCAAGCGCCATACCCGTCCCGGAGGAAAGGTCAGCAAGGGGGGCATCATCGAAAAAGAAGCCTCTCTTCATATCTCCAATGTAATGCCCATTTGTGGAAAATGTACCGACCCGGTTCGGGTCGGGACTCAGCAACAGCCGGATGGGAAAACAGTTCGCATTTGTAAAAAATGCGGGGAGATTCTGGAGAATAAATAGCCGGGAAAGGATGAAATAAGGCATGTCCAGATTAAAAACACTTTATGAAACCGAAATTAGACCCCAGTTGACCCAGGAGTTTAATTATCGGAATATCATGGAGGTCCCCAGACTGAAAAGCGTAGTGCTCAATATGGGCCTGGGGGAGGCTATTCAAAATATCAAGATCCTGGATAATGCGGTGGAGGAACTGGCTCTGATCGCCGGGCAGAAACCGGTGATTACCAGGGCTAAAAAGTCCATTGCGTCGTTTAAGTTGCGGGAAAATATGCCTATCGGTTGTATGGTGACCTTACGCAGAGACCGGATGTATGACTTTCTGGATAAATTGATTCACGTCGCTTTACCGCGAGTCCGGGACTTCCGCGGGGTTTCCCCCAAATCATTTGACGGTCGCGGTAACTATACCCTGGGAATACGGGAACATATTATTTTCCCGGAGATCAATTATGACAAGATCGACAAGATCAAGGGCCTAAATATAACCATTGTCACTTCCTCCAGAACCGACGAGGAAGGCCGCCTGTTATTGAAATTATTGGGGATGCCCTTTCGGAATTAATAATAAATCAAAACCGGGAAAAAGAAGGAGAAGATACTTTGGCAAAAACGTCTTTAAGGATTAAAGCCAACCGGGTCCCGAAATTCAAAGTCCGGTCCTATAACCGATGTCCCCTATGCGGGCGACCCAGAGGGTATATACGAAAATTCGGGATATGCCGTATCTGTTTCCGGCTGATGGCCCTTAAGGGGGATATCCCCGGCGTCATTAAATCCAGTTGGTAGCAAATTATTATTTTTAGAGAAATAAAAAAGGAGTATCTATTTATGGGCATGACCGATCCCATTGCCGATATGCTGACCCAGATTAGAAACGGCAGTTCAGCCAAATTCAGCAAAGTGGATATCCCGGCTTCCAAGATTAAGGTTCATATCGCCCGGATCTTGAAAGATGAAGGATATATTAAAAATTTTAAGGTCATCAAGGACAATCGCCAAGGGTTGCTGCGTCTTTATCTTAAGTACGACGAAAAAAACCAGCAGGTCCTCTCCAATATTCGCCGGGTCAGCCGCCCCAGCCGTCGTTCTTATGCCAAGAAGGATGATATCCCCAAAGTTTTGAATGGGATGGGCTTATCTATTTTATCTACTTCCAAAGGGGTCATGACCGAACGGGAAGCCCGAAAACTGGGGGTGGGCGGAGAAGTAATCTGTACGGTCTGGTAGACTGATCAGGGGCTATTAAGGAGGAAGTTATGTCACGGGTTGGAAAAAAACCCATTCCGATACCTAAAGAAGTGAAAGTGGTATTGAACAATGAGGGATTGATGGTTAAAGGCCCTAGGGGAGAGTTAAATCGAAGCATGCCTCCCGAATTGTCCGTGCAAGTGGATGCGGATAAGGTCTCCATTCATCCTCAGGATGACAGCCAAAAAGTCAAGGCCTTGTTTGGATTATTTCGGACCCTGGTGGCCAATATGGTCAAGGGAGTGTCTGAAGGATTTGAGCGGGTTTTAGAGATTCAAGGGGTGGGTTATCGGGCGGAAGTCCAGGAGAATCAATTGGTATTGAATCTCGGGTATTCTCATCCGGTTTCCTTTCAATTACCCGAAGGGATTTCTGTCCAGGTGGAAAGGCAAACCCGGGTGGTCCTCCGGGGCATCGATCGCGATCTTTTAGGACTGACGGCGGCCCGTATTCGAAGGTTCAGACCCCCGGAACCTTATAAGGGGAAGGGGATTAAATATCAGGAAGAAAAAATTCGAAGGAAAGTCGGGAAAACCGGTTCAAAATAGAAATTAGCGAATAGCTGGCAGCTGTCAGCAAAAGCTGTTTTTCATAAAGTTTTATGCTGAGCGCTGATGGCAAAGGCTGAAAGCTTTAAAATTGAGGAAAATATGGAACCCTTAAAGAAAAAGAAATTGGCCCACCTGAAAAGAAAAAGGCGGGTCAGGAAAAAAATCTGGAGCGATGAAACAAGACCCCGGCTTTCTGTTTTCCGCAGTGCCCGAAATATCTACGCCCAGATTATTGTTGACACGACCGGGCAGACTCTGGTCCAGGTATCCAGCTTGAGCCCGGAAATCAGGGAAGTTAAAGTCCCCGGCAAGGTAGCGGTGGCCCAGAAGGTGGGGGCTTTATTGGCCAGGAAGGCCTTGGAAAAAGGGATTAAAAAGGTGGTTTTTGATCGAAACGGTTTTTTATATCACGGCCGGGTAAAAGCCGTATCGTTAGCCGCCCGGGAAGCCGGGTTGGAATTCTAAGAGGGGGCGATATTGACAGACTTCAATTCAACGGATAAGCAATTAATCAATAAGGTGGTTCATATCAGCCGGGTGGCCAAAGTGGTCAAGGGTGGACGGCGTTTCAGTTTCAGCGCCCTGGCCGTTGTCGGAGATGGAAATGGAAAAGTGGGGGCCGGGCTGGGCAAAGCCAATGAAGTCCCCGAAGCCATCCGCAAGGCTATGGAAAAGGCCAAAAGGGAGATGAAGGAATTCCCACTGATGGAGCAATCCATTCCTCATGAAGTCATCGGCTGTTTCGGTGCCGGAAGGGTTTTACTCAAGCCGGCTTCCAAAGGAACAGGCATTATCGCCGGTGGGGCCGTCCGGGCGGTTATGGAGGCCGTTGGTGTGCAAAACATTTTGACCAAATGTCTGGGCTCCAATAATCCCCACAACGTGATCCGGGCCAGCATTCAAGGCCTGCGAAATCTCCACAGCCCGGAAATGATCGCCCAAAAAAGAGGCAAAACCGTCGCGGAAATCAGGTGACTCCCATGAATGAAAAGATGCTTCAAATTACTTTAATCAAAAGTGGAATAGGCCGGCCGCCTAAACATCGTCGAACTCTCGGCAGTTTGAGGTTGACCAAGATGAATAGGACTATCCTCCGTCAAGACACACCGGAATTGAGAGGGATGATCCGACAAATATCCCATCTAGTGGAAGTAAACCGTCATGTCCCTTCAGGGACGTGACACCACGAGCCGGTCGGGTCTCCCCGACCTAAGAAGGAGGCTTCTTGTCCGACTCCCTCTGGGAGTCTCCCCAAGAGATCGGCGTAGCCGATCGGCCAGAAGCCGGGACATAAAAATAGGCTGGTAGGCTCAGAACCTATTTTCGCATTAGGGAATAAGAATGGAGTTATAGGGATGGATTCAAAGCCAAAAGGCATACGATATCATTTGGGCAATTTATCACCCGCCCCCGGTTCCAGAACCAAGCCAAAACGGGTGGGACGAGGAATAGGCTCCGGACATGGGAAGACCGCCACCCGGGGGATGAAAGGGCAGAAGTCCAGGTCCGGCGGAGGGGTCCGGCCGGGGTTTGAAGGGGGTCAGATGCCCATTCAAAGAAGACTGCCCAAGAGAGGCTTTACTCCTATCAGCAGAGTCTGTTTTTCTCTGGTTAATATCCGGGACCTCAAATCGTTTTCAAGCGGATCTACCGTGGATCTGCCGGCCCTGATTAAAATGGGGGTCATTCGACATTTGAAAGACGCGGTGAAGCTGTTAGGCCATGGAGAGATCCAAATCCCCCTGTTTGTTAAGGTGAACAAATGCAGCCAGGGGGCCAAGCAAAAGATCGAAGCCGCCGGAGGGACGGTGGAAGTGATATAATTTCGGATTTCGGATTGCGGATTGCGGAATACAGGATTTTAAAAGACTGAGGGATTGGAGTAATGGAGTATTGGAGTGCTGGAATAAAGGAAAACTTGGGTTTTCAAACCATTACTCCATTACTCCATTACTCCAATAATCTTTTCTCATTAGTAGAGATAAATTCTCGGAACGTAAGAATTTAAAAGAAAAGACAGGAAGATGATCGGCGGCATCCAAAATATAACTAAAATTCCAGAACTGAAAAAGAAGATCTGGTTTACCCTGGCCATGCTGGCCATCTATCGAGTGGGGGTCCATATCCCCTCTCCGGGTATTGATACCGTAGCCCTGGCGGCCTTTTTCAAAAGGGCCCAGGGGACCTTGTTCGGTCTTTTGGATATGTTTTCCGGAGGCGCTTTGGAAAATATGTCCGTTTTTTCCCTGGGGATCATGCCCTATATCAGCGCTTCGATCATTTTGGACCTGTTAACCGTGGTTATCCCTCACTTGGATAAATTAAAAAAAGAAGGGGAGGCCGGACGTAAAAAGATTACCCAATATGCCCGTTATGGAACGGTGGTGCTTTCCCTTTTTCAAGGTTTTGGGATTGCCGTCGGCTTTGAGAACATGGCCGGTCCGGACGGGGCTTCCGTGGTTGTCCAGGCCGGATGGTCTTTTCGTTTGATGACCATGATCACCCTGACTTCCGGTACGGCCTTTATCATGTGGCTGGGGGAACAAATCACCGAACGGGGTATTGGGAACGGGATATCGCTGATCATTTTTGCCGGCATCGTGGCCCGCATGCCCTCGGCCCTGACCAATACCTGGCAATTAATCAGGACCGGTGAGATGAACTTTGTCTTTGGTTTGTTATTGATCCTGATGGCGGTTGCTGTGATCGGGTTTATCGTTTTTGTGGAGCGGGGGCAGCGCCGGATTCCGGTACAATATGCCAAACGCGTAGTGGGCCGGAAAATTTATGGGGGACAAAGCACCCATCTGCCTTTGAAGATCAATACTTCGGGGGTCATTCCCCCTATTTTTGCCTCTTCGATTCTCATGATGCCGGCTACCATCACCCAGTTTATTCAGATTCAGTGGCTGAGCGTCTTCTTCAATAAATATATGGGTGCCGGGAGTCTGCTTTATAATTTGATCTATGTGGGATTTATTTTCTTCTTTTGTTATTTTTATACGGCGGTCACCTTTAATCCGGTCGATGTGGCCGAGAATATGAAAAAATACGGCGGGTATATTCCGGGGATCCGCCCGGGTAAGCGAACGGCGGATTATATCGACCGGATATTGACCCGCATCACTTTTGGTGGAGCCCTGTACGTTTCGGTTGTTTGTGTCTTGCCTTCCCTACTGATTTATCGTTTCAAAGTCCCTTTTTATTTCGGGGGTACGGCCTTATTGATTGTGGTCGGGGTGGCCATTGACACCATGGCCCAGATTGAATCGCACATGTTGACCCGCCATTATGAAGGTTTTATGAAAAAAGGAATCGGTCGAGTTAAAAGGTAGTTTAAAGGATCAAGGAGGGAGTCCATGAATTTAATTTTATTGGGACCACCGGGAGCCGGAAAAGGGACCCAGGCCAAAATGATGGTTGATCATTTTCGAATCCCGCAAATTTCAACCGGTGATATTTTAAGAGCGGCTTTAAAAGAAAGAACCCCCCTGGGTTTGAAGGCCAAAGAATTTATGGATAAGGGACTTTTGGTTCCCGATGAAGTAGTGATCGATATTATTCAAGCCCGGCTTAAAGAAGCCGATTGCCGGGATGGATATATTCTGGACGGATTTCCCCGGACCGTGGCCCAGGCCCAGGCCCTGGATAAGGTGCTGGCGGCCATGAATTCGGGTATCGACCATGTTGTCTCCATTGATGTGGAAAAAGGGGAATTAGTGAAAAGGCTGACCGGGCGTCGGACTTGTCGGCAATGCGGTCGGGGTTATCATGTGATTTTTGATCCTCCGCTTAATAAAAATATCTGTGATAAATGCCAGGGAGAACTCTATCAGCGGGACGATGATAACGAGGATACGGTCCGGAATCGGCTGGAGGTTTATGACGCTCAAACCTTTCCTCTTATCCAGTATTATAAAGAAAAAAACCTGCTCCGATCGATCGATGGACAGGGCGGTATTCAGCAAATATTCGACAGGATAGTCCAGGTTCTTAAATAAAGGGTAGCGATGATCTTCCTAAAATCCCCGGAAGAAATAGAAAAAATGAGTGCTTCGGGGAAGTTAGTGGCGGAAATTCTCTCTGAGATTCGAAGTCGGCTCAAACCGGGGGTAACCACCCAGGAATTGGATCTGCTGGCCCTCAGGCTTTCCGTAAAAAAGAAGGCCCGTCCGGCTTTCAAAGGATACCACGGGTTTCCTTTTAGCTTGTGTGTTTCTGTGAATGAGGAAGTCGTTCATGGTTTTCCCTCCGGACGCCGATTGGTGGACGGCGATATTGTCAGCTTGGATTTCGGTGTTTGCCTGGATGGTTATTATGGAGATGCCGCTTTGACCCTGGCCGTGGGGAGGGTTTCCCCGCAGGCGGAACGATTGATCCAGGTCACTAAGGAAGCGCTGTTCAAAGGTTTGGAACAGGCTCGGGCCGGGAGGCGGTTGGGGGATATCTCCTCAGCCGTTCAGCAGCATGTCGAAGGCCACTGTTTTTCGGTAGTACGCCAGTTTGTGGGGCACGGCATAGGCAAAGCGCTTCACGAAGACCCCCAGATTCCGAATTTTGGGGAATCGGGACGGGGGATTCTTTTAAAGCCGGGGATGGTCTTGGCTATAGAGCCAATGGTCAATGCCGGAGGCAGTGAGGTGGAAATCAAGGCCGATGGCTGGACCGCCGTTACCAAAGACAGAAGTTTGTCGGCCCACTTTGAGCATACGGTAGCCATTACTGATAACGGCTGTCGGATTTTAACTCAGGACTGTCAGGGGACAGCCCTTTTTTAGGAATTATGCCCAAAGAAGACGCAATTGAAGTGGAAGGTACGGTTGTTGAAACCTTACCGAATGCCATGTTCAGGGTTAAATTGGATAATGGCCACCGGGTTCTGGCCCACATCTCCGGGAAGATGCGCATGCATTTTATAAAAATATTGCCGGGAGACCGGGTGACGGTAGAGTTATCCCCCTATGATTTCAACCGGGGTCGAATAACGTACCGATCGAAATGATAAAAAAACGGTATAAGGTATACGGTTTACGGTACAAGGTTTTTAACCCTAAACCCTACACCTTGGACCTTACACCTTAGAACATGTGGGGTATTATGAAAGTAAAGGCGTCCGTAAAAAAAATCTGCAGTAAATGTAAAATAATTCGGCGCAAAGGGGTGGTGCGGGTCTTATGCGAAAACCCCAAACATAAACAGCGCCAGGGATAAGAAGGGGAGGACCGGTTTGGCCAGAATAGCTGGAATTGATTTACCGAAAAATAAACGGATTGAAGTGGGCTTGACCTATATCTATGGGATCGGACGGGCTACTTCAAAAAAGATATTGGGGGAAGCCCAAATCCCATTGGACCTCAAGACCGATCAATTGACGGAAATCCAGATAGCCCAAATTCGAAAGGTGGTGGACAGTACCTGCCGGGTGGAAGGAGATCTGAGGCGAGAAATTTCCATGAGCATAAAGCGGTTGATGGATTTGGGTACTTACCGGGGGCTTAGGCACCGAAAATCCCTTCCAGCCCGCGGACAACGAACCCATACCAATGCTCGAACCCGCAAAGGCCCTCGTCGAACGCTGGCTGGCAAGAAGAAAAAATAACTTTCTGGGGGAACCATGGCCAAAGAGGTAAAAAAGACCGTTAAGAAAAGAAAAGAAAAGAAAAATATCCCCATCGGGATTGTCCATATTCAGTCCACCTTTAATAATACGATCATTACGATTACGGACCCGATTGGAAATGTGGTCTCCTGGGCCAGTGCCGGAACTCAAGGGTTTAAAGGCTCTCGAAAGAGCACCCCCTTTGCCGCCCAATTGGCCGCCGAGGAGGCTGCCAAAAAAGCAATGGAAAATGGGATGCGCTCTGTGGACGTTTTTATTAAAGGGCCGGGGGCGGGCCGGGAAGCGGCCTTGAGGGCCTTGCAGGCGACCGGTTTTCAGGTCAAGTTGATCCGGGATGTCACCCCCATCCCCCATAATGGGTGTCGTCCCCCCAAAAAACGACGGGTTTAACCCCTTAATCAACCATTCATAGGAGGAAAAGGTTGGCTAGATATAGAGATTCGGTCTGCCGTTTGTGTCGGCGGGAAAATTTAAAGATGTTTCTTAAAGGGGATCGGTGTTATTCCGACAAGTGTGCTTTCGAACGCCGAAGTTATGCACCGGGACAACACGGTCAGGGGCGCGGCAAGCGTTCTGAATACGGAATTCAGCTTCGGGAAAAACAAAAGGTTAAATGGATGTACGGGTTACTCGAATCTCAATTCCGGGGGACCTTTGCCCGGGCCGACCGTTTGAAAGGGATTACCGGGACCAACCTTTTGGTGCTCTTGGAAAGAAGGTTGGATAACGTGGTCTATCGGTTAGGTTTTTCAAATTCCAGAAACCAGGCTCGACAGTTAGTACGACATAATCATTTTCTGGTGAACGGACGGCGGGTCAATATCCCTTCCTTTGTTTTAAAAAAGGGGGATACGGTGTCGGTCAAAGAGAAGAGCCAGAAAATTGCGTCTATTATCGAATCCATGGAGGCGGTGGCCCGAAGAGGAGTTCCTCAATGGTTAGAACTCGAAAAGACTCACTGTTCCGGAGTCGTTAAATCTTTACCGGTTCGTGAAGATTTAACCATGCCCATGCAAGAACAGCTTATTGTCGAACTCTATTCCAAGTAATTATCACCTCTATTTGGAAAAGATTAAGGAGAGATTATGTATCGGAACTGGCGAGAATTGATCAAGCCCAAAAGACTGGAAGTGGACCCGGAAGGCCACAGTCGATTCTACGGAAAATTTATCTGCGAACCCCTGGAACGAGGCTTTGGGATTACCTTGGGGAATGCCCTGCGAAGGGTTCTTATTTCTTCACTTCAAGGAGCGGCCATTGTCTCCGTTAAGTTCGATGGGGCTCTCCATGAATTTTCCACTCTCCCCGGGGTGGTGGAGGATGTTACCGATATCATCTTGAATCTTAAAGCAGTGCGTTTAAAAATGCACGGGGAAGAGCCTCGGACCATCAAGCTCAATGCCAATAAGGAAGGGCTGGTCCGGGCCAAGGATCTTATTTGTGATCCTCAAGTGGAGGTCTTAAATCCCGATCTCCCCATTGCCACTATTTCGGCAGACGGCCGATTAAAAGCCGAAATGACGGTTAAAATGGGAAAAGGGTATGTGCCCTCGGAGAGGAACAAAGTGGAAAATGTCCCCGTTGGGACGATCTTTTTGGACAGTGCCTTTTCTCCCGTAAAAAAAGTTACTTACGTTGTGGGAACCGCCCGGGTCGGTCAGATTACGGATTATGACAAGCTGACCTTGGAGATCTGGACCGACGGTAGCATCACCCCGGAGGATTCGGTTGCCATAGCGGCCAAAATATTGAAGGAACAGTTAACCCCCTTCATCAATTTTGAAGAGGAGGTCGAAGAGCCGGAACGGATAGAGGTTATTCATCCGGAAGAACAGATTAATCAAAATTTATATAAAAGCGTCGAAGAACTGGAGCTTTCCGTCCGATCGGCCAATTGTCTTAAAAATGCCAATATCCGGTATATTTGGGAGCTGGTCCAGAGAACAGAACCGGAAATGTTAAAAACAAAAAATTTCGGCCGAAAATCATTGAATGAGATCAAAGCCATATTGGAAGAAATGGGTTTGCATTTGGGGATGAAGCTGGAGGGATTTGACTCTCCCCCCCCTTTAGAAGAGAAGAAGGAAGACGACAATGAGACATAATTGTTCCGGAAGAAAATTAAGCCGTGATACCAGTCACCGGAAGGCTTTAATGCGTAACATGGTCACTTCTCTGATAGAACATGAACGCATCGAAACTACCCTGGCCAAGGCCAAAGAACTGCGGATCGAGGCCGACCGGATGATTACCCTGGCCAAAAAGGGGGATCTGCATGCCCGGCGGCAGGCGCTGGCCTATATCCAGGACACCCAGATGGTCCATAAATTGTTTGCCGAAATCAAAGACCGCTTTTTGGAACGAAACGGCGGCTATACCAAGATCACCAAACTCCGCTATCGGAAAGGAGACGGCGCTCCGGTTTCGGTGATCGAATTGGTCGATCGTCCCGAGGCCAAAAAGACCAAAAAGAAGAAGAGTAAAGCTGGAGAAGCCCTGGATAAAGTGAAAAGCATGATGCCGGGTGGGAAGAAGGAAGAGGAAAAAGAATAGATAAGCGGGTTTTATCCGATTCTTTAAATATTACTTAACTAAAAGGCAGGAACTCTTTGAAGGTCCTGCCTTTTTATTTTGGGGAATAATAGCAGATCTTATTACCTCTTTTAAGGTTAATACCCTTTCTCTGCCATAAGGCTTCTCTTTTCTTGAAAAAAGTCCGTTCTTTCCATCAATAGCCGGGTATATTGTCCGTTTATCACCTTCCCGCGAATATTAACGACAACTCGCAGGTTCGGGGAGGTCATAATCAGGAAATCAGACAACTCATTTTTCTTGACAATTCTAATAATTTTCAGCATATTAGAATTAAATGTAAGATATTTAAATTGTTGGGACTCCCGCCCCTATTCCGGCATCTCCATAAAATCAAAGGTTGAAATGATGGAACTGAACGCAAAACCAGCCCCGACAGATTACTGGGAAGAACTCGAACTACTGAAGAAGAAAGTAGCCCGGCTGGAACAAAGAATTGCCGAACTTGAATCAGAAAAATCCCCGGTCACTTATATAGATTTAAGAGATATTTCATATCCCCAAGTGAAAGAGGAAATAGCCCAATATTTTCTTAAAAATGATGGAAAAGAAATCGGCTATGAAGAGCTGACTGAAGAATTGAGAATCGACCCCCGAATGGTCGTTCAAGCCTGTAGCGAACTTCTTGAAGAGGGCAAAATTGGTTGAAGATCGATATAAAAATGTGGGGACGATCCACAGACAGCCGGGTGATGCAATTGAAGGGGATATTTTAATTTATTGCCGCAAGCATACTGGGTGGGGATCAAAAATAAGGGCCTCCGAAGGCCATCACTATTTCCAAACCTCAGCCAAGATGAATGCCTTAGCCATTTTAAGAAGGACCTTCAGAAATCTTCAAAAATAGTTACCAGCGCACAACTTCCACAAAATAAAACTTTTATCTTTCTTTACCTTCGATAATCTCAATTTCTTCAAACGATAGGTTGTAAAGGTCATAGACGAGGTGGTTGATTTCGGTGTTGCGTACCCAATATTTTACTTGAGATAAACCGTCCAAGAATATGGCACACTCCTGCTCTTCCCCTTCTGTTTTTAACTCTCCAATAGTTCTAAAGTAATGTTTTCTGAACTTGAAACTCCCCTCATAATACCAATTAGGGGCATATTTTTCTTCCAGAAAACTAAAACTAAATTCGGGATTGACTTCGATCTTTTCTGAATCCGACCCAAATAAGCATTGTTGGTAGGCCTTTCGGTTTTGAGATAAACGATAATTTTGGATCTTGGTTTCTATGGCATTTCTTAATCGAAATTTTTCCCTGGCTAACTGTTCAACCGTCAAACCTCTCTGCTCGATCACTTCGTTGATTGCCTTATAAATTCCCCTTTTTCCCCCCACCAAATCCTTTTATCTGCATCAAGTTCAAGGAATTTTTCCTTTGCATATCGCCAGTATGCCCCCTTTGGTGGCCCATCGATTACACGTCCAGAAGGGCATTTCCTTCTTCTTTTTCATCCCACATTTCTCGATAAGCATTGACATATGAAACTGTTGCCGAGGGATCTATTTCAAAGTAATAGCGGCAGAGCTTTTTGTACAAGTATAACATCTCAGAGTCGAAACAAAAATCAAGTATCCCGTCGAGCAGATGTTCAATGCGCCGGGAATCACGACATTGATCTCTCAGAATAGCTTCAACTTCAGGTGCATATTCCAGGACGGCCTGATGAGTGAGCTGGCGGTGTTCCCTCGCCAGTACTCCAATAGCCTGGACGAGATTGACCATTTGATGATTTATTTTAATTTTCATTAAGGCCCATTAAGATTCTTGCTTTTCAAGGTACTGCTTCAAATGATCGAATAGAGGTTTCAGAGGCGGGAGTTCTTCGGTAACCACGCCCCAGATAATCTCCAAATCCACACCGGAATATTCATGAATCAGTTTATCCCGCATGCCGGTCATCCGTTTCCAGGGATTTCCGGATAGTTTTCTCGTATCTTTGATGAAATTCTCTTGGCCGCCTCTCCCATGACCTCCAGACTGCGAACAACGGCATTAACCGTTTTCTGGTCTTTGGAAAAGGCTTCATAATCCATACCCTGAGTGAATTCCTGAGTCTCTTGGAAACAAGTCAAAATATCAGCCACGTAGTCAATGGATGTTCGTTTCATGTCAGCTCAACCTCAGAGAGAATAGCCCGCCCGATCTCAGGCTTCAGCGCCTTTTTCGAAACAAGATCCACCTTTTGGCCCAGTCGTTCGCTAAGGAGTTCTTCCAATTCCAAAAACCTGAACATCCCGATCGGATGCCGGAACTCCACCAGCACATCAATATCGCTGCCGCCGGGCGTTTCATCGCGCACCACAGAGCCAAAGAGGCCGATAGACTTTACATGGTAGTCTTCTTCCAGCTCCGGTCTCATCATTTTCAAAATCGTTAGAATCTCGTTTTTCGTTTTCATTGGGTTTCCACCTTATCACAGTGATAATCTATGCCTAAATTTGGCCTTATTACCCAGAAACTTGAAATGTCCCAAAAGGGAAGGGGCTTCCTCATTGGTGATGAAGGTCAGGTCGGTAGTCATGGCCTTTCTGATATTGAAAAGGAGCACCGTTTGGATAAGATGGAAGAATTATAGCAACCTGTTGAAAAACAATCAAATAATTCTTTTTTGGGTGGTTGCCCGTAGGATGGTTTTGGGCGGTAGGGGGATGAAAGAAATCTCAGGGGAGGTAAAAGGGATGTACCCCGGCTAGCCGCGTTTGCGGATATATTCCGACAGGTAGCTCATGGCCAGGAAAAATACAAACAGGCTGATGATGCCGGGATAAGACGTGCGCTGAAAAAACCAGCGGCTCAGAAAGATCGCTAAGCCGAGGCTTAAGGCAGACCTTATTAATATTTTCACCCAAGGGGGCATAGGATCAATTCCTTTTCCATTTTTCATTCCCCGGATTCAGCCCTCTAATAATTTCCTTCTCAACCAATCCAGGGCCATGACCGACACCCGGTCGGGCAGGGTTTCGGCAAAACCACCGATTCTATAAGAAAAGGTTTCTTTCTTTTTTCCGGTCAGGGCCAGAGACAAGGTTTGCTCTCCTGCCGGGCCTTCCACCCAGACCCCCAGTCCTAAAGAAACAGAAAATATTTTCCTGGTCTTTTCCGCCAGGAAGGCAGCCATGGCTTCCTTTTCCAGGTTCGGTTTTGGAAAAGGCCATTCGGGGCCGGGGGGCAATACCAGACCACCCTTAAAAAAAGGACTGTCCGTGGCCTGGAGCCTTTGGCTGATCCTACCGGCGGTGAAGGTCTCCGCTATACTAAGAGACCATTTTTTCTGTTCCAACAAGCGGGCCGATACCCCTTCCAGGGTTTCAACCCCCTCACCGAAAATCAAGACCCCCAGGCGTTCCCGAATCCTGGCCTCCATGCCGGCTATAATCGCCCGGGTTTCTTTTAAGTCACGACCATGGGCGGTAATCCGAATCCGGATTTCTCCCAAGGAAGCCAAAAGGCCGATTACCGGATTCTTACTTCCCCGGATCAGGTCACCGATCTGTTCATCCACCCGGCTTTCCCCCAGGCCGCAGACCTTGAGGACCTTATATTCAATCAGACCCTGATCCCGCCCCAGTTTCTTTTTGAACAGCGGCAGGACCGTATCCTCCATCATCTTTTTCATTTCCCGGGGAACCCCGGGGAGGACGGCGATCAACCCCCCCTTCCCTGTTTCCACCATGAATCCGGGGGCCGTTCCCTGGCGATTGGGAATGAGGCGGGCTCCGGCCGGAAGATAAGCCTGCTTGCGATTGTTGGGGGCCATGACAAAACCGTCCCGGTAAAAAAAGGATTTGATGAGTTTAAACAGTTTGGGATGAAAAATAAGGATTTGATGAGTTTAAACAGTTTGGGATGAAAAATAAGCTTCTTCCCGCAGACCTCGGCCACAACTTCCCGGGTCAAATCATCTTCAGTAGGGCCGATCCCTCCAGTGGTGATGATAAATCTGGAACGGCTGAGGGCCCGGCGGATGACCGAGATCATCCTTTGACGATCATCCCCGACCATGGTTTGAAAGGCGGTCTCCAGGCCGATCTCCTGGAGCCGGGAGGCCAGATAGGGGGTGTTGGTATCAATGATCTGCCCCAACAGCAGTTCCGATCCGATGGCGATAATTTCTGCCGTATTTTTATTCTTCATTTTAGCTTTCTTATTAAACCCTCATGCCCCCCATGTTAACCCCTTATTTCCCAGGAGGGCGTCACCAAGTATATAATTATAGTTCGACGGACACCGAACACTGAAGGCCGAATGGTTTTTTTGTATTATCGAAATTGCTTACGACTTGCGGACTTTTTTCCAATCCGGTTTTCTTTTTTCGAAAAAGGCGGAGATACCTTCTCTCTTTTCTTCTACCGGGACCTGATCTTCAAGATACCCGCCCATGGCCCGGGCCTCGTCATAGGGCAGGTTATACCACCTGAGGAGATGTTCTTTTCTGGCCCTTAAATGGGAGGGGCAATTACCCAGCAGGGTTTCCGCCATTTCAAAAGCCGCCGGCATTAAATCCTTTTGGGGCACTATTTTGTGGATGATTCCCAGGCGCAGGGCCTCCCGGGCGTCGATCCTCAAACCGGTGAGGCTGAGGTACATGGCATTGGACATTCCGATATTGCGGGCCAATAAGTGGGTGGAAGAGGGAGAATGGGCGCCGAACCGGACCTGCTGCAAGCCAAAAGTGGCCTGTTCGGCGGCAATCCGGATGTCACAGATCAGGGCGTGACACAACCCGCCGGAGAGGCAGTAGCCGTTGATGGCCGCGATAATCGGTTTATAAATCTTGATATCCCCTTCATGGAACATCCGTCCCCTGGGAAAGGGGATCGGAGCCGCTTCCCCTTCTTTGGGGGGGACCATTCCCCTCATGTCGGCCCCGGCACAAAAGGCTCGATCTCCGGTTCCGGTGAGAATGGCAACATAAAGATCGGGATCATCCCTGAAATCGCAAAAGGCATCTCCCAACAATAAACAGACCTCTCCGTTGTAAGTATTCATCTTTTCCGGTCGGTTTATGGTGACCAGGGCCACAGGACCTTTTTTCTCATAGAGCACCAGGGACTCGGACATCATACCCTCCTTTTGACTGAGAAATTGACAAGAATGGTTTTTTGGCATAAAAGAGTATTAGATTGAAAAGGCAGCGTCAAGAGGAAACCGCATGCCCCCGCCTTTTGGGGCGTGGCACCACGATACGGTCGGGTCATCGGCTCCCGTTCGATCGGCTTTGGCCGATCTCAGGGGAGACTTTCGAAGAAAGTCGGACAGGGAGCCTCTT
>JACQYK010000210.1 GCA_016208255.1 Deltaproteobacteria bacterium
CGGCTTCCAAAGGAAGCCTCCTATTAAGGTCGATGAAATCGACCGTATCGTGGTGCCACGCCCCAAAAGACGGGGCCTGGTGGTTTCGAAGAAACAAATATGTGTAGTTTAATATATCATAGTGATTTGAGGGGTAAATAAGGTGAATATCCTATTTTTCGATGAAAAAGCCTGTATTTACATGTAATTTGATTGGGACCCCCATAAAAGTGGACTCAACCGGCAAAAGCATGGGTATGAAAAAGAAGAAGTTGGCTCAAACCAACAAAGAGTTTGATCAAAGGTTTGATCAAGGCGAAGACCTTCATCAAATCATCGACCTTTCCAAGGTCATTATCAATAAGCCGGCCAAAAAAGTCCGAATCACTTTAGATATCAGCCAGTCGTTAGTAAAGGAAATCGATGCCATCCGGGAATCCATATGAGGGAAGTAAGGTAAACGGGGGGGTCGGACAATTAGGAAGGTGTCCCTAGATTTCGGATTTCCGGGCAGATAGATTGTGTCTGTTACTTTTTCTGGAATATCTGTCCAAGTGGGACTTCCGTCCAGTCCACATGACCCGGTACTTTTACCCAGATCTTCCGATCCGCCGGTGCGGCTACAACCTGGAAGATGGTCCCGGCGTGGGTTGCCCCACCGTCCTTGATATCCACGTCCATTATTTTCTTCATCATCACTTCCGGAGTGATTGCTCCCTTGTACTTGGCGCCGAGTTTTAGCAGGTTCCCTTTCCGGAACTGGTTCGCGCCGGGATCCTTCTTTGGGTCTAACGGCGTGATATTCCAATCCGGATGCGAGTATTCGTTCGCCGCCGCAACGATTCCCTCAGCATCCTGGTCCCGTCGCTTTGTATCCCAGAGCGAACATTCGTAGGAATAGCCGCGGGTCGGATCGGCTACATTGATAATGGAACTCATATCCACCAGTGTGGAACGCATGGCACGGTCCAGATCGACGAGGTTACTGTATTCCTGCAGATACGAAAACAGGGTGGTGAAGACGGAAATCCGGTTCAGGGAGAATCCCATCTCGTTCCCGGAATTCAATTCCATGAACAAGCCGTCGGCGTTCATCCCCGTTGCGTTATAGATTACGCCGGGATAGTTGATCAGGGCCGCGGGGATGCTCCCGTCATTCGGTTTGAAAACGGCTACAACCGGGCGGGCGAAAGCTAAGTAGGCCGGATCGTCATCGTCATTTCTTCCGAATATGACCGGGCCCTTGGTATAGGGACCCCAGACCGCTATGCCGGAACAGTTCCCGTAAGACAGTCTATTGATTTTTGGGAACCATTCGAGCGCATTGACAAGGAGGATCTTATCTAGTTCGATGTCGGAGGTCTCCACCATTCCGAATAGAATCTCCTTGTAGCGTCGGGGGTAGCGGTCGAATAAGGCCCGGGCAATCGTGTTCAGTTCGTCCCCGCTCATCCTTCTTTTTTTATCCAGATTATTTAGAAAAACCTCACCGATTGTAGTATGCATCGCCTGCAGATCGTCCTTCACAAGTGCCCCGTACTGCCGCCCCATCTGCCGGTAACTGCCGGTAAGCTCCAAAACCCGGACCTCCCCGGCCCGGTAGAGGTTGCCCCCTTCAAATGACTTCTGGTGTTTCATCTCTCCGGCTGCGAAAACCGGAAGAGCGATCGCGATGCTCATCAGAAGGGCTGAAACAATTGCCACCGCCCTTACCTTCATTCTCATTCTCGTACCTCCCGATCAGGTTTTTTTCTCCGGAAATCCGGAATCATTGAATCTGGTTGCGAAATCGGAGGATATAATACTAATTTCTTAACATCACCTTATAGTCTTTCTTTCCCCATACACATTCCGGAGGTGCCAAACGCTTGCCAATGATCGTGGTCTTCGGCATCCTTTTATCGATTTAAAATACAGCAAAGACACCAAACATAAAACCGCCCGGCCTTACTTCCTGTTCCCTGGTATTGGGCCTCGCGCCTGGACCGCCGGCTTTTATCTCCATTTTTGAATCATCATAGGAAATCTCCAGGCCCATGGAAATTCTTTTGGTCCTCCAGAATTCCACCCCGATACCGCCGAAAGCGCCGATTTTACCCGATTGGAAATAATCTCCGCCGGCAATCGGATAACGGAAACCAGCCCGGACATAAGGGGTGATGTCGCTCTTTTTTAAAAAGGTATATCGAAGATCGAGGCCGACCGGGATTATATAAGAAAAGGAGTCATCCTCATAACGTGACTCAATAAACATAAATATATATGGACCCAAACTGGCTCCGATGCCTAATCCATTTCCAAATTCCAGATAAGGATTAAAAGCCACTCCCGCCGGCCAGATATAATCCTCATCCAGAAAAAAGTTCTCTTTCATCTTATCCACAACCTGGGTTACCCCGGAGGCGAAAACCAGCCCAACGGGAAAACGGAAATCCGCACATTGACCCGTTGCCGTCATGGAGATCATCATTATAATGACCACACAGCAAATTTTTAGAATTGTACTTTTCATTTCGATTCTCCTTTCCATTATTAATACGAAAATAGGTTTCGAGACTAATCGTTGATCCGGCCTATTTTCATGTTTTGGTGGTGCCACGCCCCAAAAGGCGGGGCATGGCGGTTTATTGGGATAAATATTTTTTGATTCTCTATTGGTCCGCAGACCGGTTTTCCCTTTCAAGTTTCAAAATTCCGGAAGGATTTTAAAAACCTTTTTTTCCTGGAAACGGTAGGCCGAAAAACCCCGAATATCGAGAGTAAAAACTTCGTTAATACCGGTCTCTTCAGCAAGACAGACCAGGGTCGCATCGGCAAAATCCATTGGAACATCTCCATATTTCTCCATCAGGGCCGATGCTCTTGAGAGACCATAGGTCGATTGGGGGACTAAAATGGCCCCGCCTTTCAGAATGAATTCGACAGCCGCCTTTTGGGCCTTCACGGATGGACCGAGAAGATAAATGGTTTCGGTCAGAACCGGTTCTGTGGTCAGAATTTTGCCTCTGAAAGATTTAAAAAAACCAACACACTTTTTATGATTGTTTTCGCTTTTGTCCAGTAGAGCCACAAAAGGCCCGGTATCGAGAAGCAGGCTACGCATTTTTTTTGAACTTATTGACAAGATATTCTCTATGGGCCTCCCCAAGATTGGGAATCCCGCTCGATACAGAGCCGATCAGACCCTTGACTTGGTCATAAGGCTTTGATTCATCCGGTCCATTGATTTCAGAAATAAATTTTTCAAGAGCCAACCGGACGATATCGGAACGCTTACGCCGAAGTTTTTTGGCGACGCTGGTGATTTGTTCATGAATGGTTTCATCTAGCCTGACTGATATTTGTGATTGCATGATTTTCTCCTCAAATTCTTATTAGAATCGCATTGTAATACATTGCAACACAATTATCAACCCTAAAAAACAACGGTCGGAGAGGAGAGGCGCGAGGCGTGAGGCGTGAAGTCAAAAGAAAGTTCAGAGTGGGGAGTTGGGAGTCCGGAGAAAAAATCAGGGGACTGCTAGAACCTGAAGGGGTTAAATCCCGCTGTGGCCGAAGCCGCCGTCGGCCCGGTCGGTGTCATCCAGATTTTGGACCTCCTGAATATCGGCTTGATAGACTTTATGGAGTACCAGTTGGGCCAGGCGGTCTCCGCGGCGGATAGTGTAGGGCTTCTGTCCCAGATTGATAATCGCTAATCCGAGTTCTCCCCGGTAATCGGAGTCGATGGTGCCCGGGGAATTGACCAGGGTGATGCCGTGCTTCAAGGCCAGGCCGCTGCGGGGCCGGATTTGGCCTTCAAATCCAGGAGGTATGGCCAGGGCCAGTCCGGTGGGAATCAGGCGGATTTCGAAAG
>JACQYK010000211.1 GCA_016208255.1 Deltaproteobacteria bacterium
ATTTTGAGTAGAATTTTATTCCTAAGTTACTAAGGTATTCGGGTTTCCTTTAACTCCGAACTCTGCACTTTGAACCTTGAACTCACGTCAGGGATCTAACTCCTCTTCTCAATCTCTTTGAGCAGATTTTTGAAAAGAAAATGGTGAAAGGGCAGGAATAGATACCAATAAATTCTCCCGAAAAGGGTATGGGTATCATAGTAGGCGACCACGGACAACCTTTGCTGTCCTTCTTCCTCCCGGATATGGAATTCAAGCCAGGCCATCCCCGGCAACTTCATTTCGGCTCTCAGAAGAAGCCGTTCGGCCTGTTTAAGATCTTCCACCCGCCAAAAATCAACCACATCATTGATCTCCAGGTAAGTAGGGCTTTTTCGGCCACGAATGGATCCCACCCCCAGCAGGATTCGATCCAGCATTCCCCGGGTTCTCCACATCCAATTACCATGAAACCAGCCCTCCTTACCCCCTATTCTGCAGATCGACCGGAAAAGATCCGCGGATCCTTTTGGGGTAAGCAATGAATAGCGAGCGCCATAGGCCACTTGCCCATGAAGCTCATGCAGCTTAACAGCCAGGACATGGGCCGGCGGATAGGCATCGGACCACCGGGTATGTACCCGGTCTTGTTCCTCACGGGACATGGCCCGAATAATGGCCTCTCGGTAGGAGATAGGTTCAAAGGGAACAAACCTTTTAATGGAATTATCCCGAACGACCACCTCATTTTTTAATCCTTCCATCAGACACTGGGTGATCGTATTGGGAACGGGGGTCAGCAAGCTGAGGGGATAAGTGTAAAGCGGGAGATAGGAAAAAAAGAAAGGGATGAAAAATGTCTTCGAATTAAGAACATCAGCCAGAATCCTAAGCATTTGTTCGAAGGTCAGGATATCCGGGCCGCCTAATTCAAAATCCTTTCCGGCAGTTTCGGGAACCTCAAGCGATCCGACCAGATATTTGATGACATCCCTTATGCCAATCGGCTGGAGACGGTTTTTAGCCCAGGGGGGAACGAAAATGATCGGCAGTTTTTTTACCAGATGGGAAATGATCTCATAAGAGGCGCTGCCGGAACCGATAATGAGGGCCGCTCTCAGAACCGTCACTGGAATCGTGCCTCTACGCAATTCCTTGGCGACCTCCATCCTGCCTCCCAAATGGGGAGAAAAGGGATTACGGACATCCCCCAACCCTCCCAGATATATAATTCTCTTGATCTGTTTTTCCTCTGCGGCGGTTCGAAAGGCCGAAGCAGCCTTTAAATCCGATGAAGGAGCATCCTTGGGACAGAGGCGCAGGGAGTGAATCAGGTAATAGGCTGTATCAACCCCTTCCAAGGCCCGCCGGAGTTGAACCGGGTCGGTGGCATCGGCAATGACCATTTCGGCATCCGGCCATAAATTCCGATTGGAGGCGGGGGCACCCCGGACCATCACCCGGACCCGATACCCCCGAGCCAGTAATTCAGAAACCAGCCGGCCGCCAATATAGCCGGAAGCGCCGGTCACTAATATTTTACCGGTTCCCGGCCATGGTTTGGTGGGCAGATCGAAACAAAAAAATTCCTGGCTGTCCTGGACAGGAGATTCTAAATAAGGAAGGGGCTCTGCTGTCAATGCCTTCATTATCATCGCCGCAACGGGGAACTCCCGGCCTGTTTTTTCCCTGATGCCGTGGAGAAAACTTATGATCGGTCCATTAGCCGTTTTTATTCAGAGCCGCTAAGAAGGTTCAAGGTTCAAGGTTTGAGGTTCAAGGTTAAACCTTAAACCTTATACCTTGCACCTTTTACCTGAGTTTTTTATTCTGTCAATATCCGCCGGGCCTCCTCATACTTGGCCTTGGTCTTTTGGATAACTTCAGCCGGTAATTTCGGGGCCGGAGGTCTTTTATCCCAGCGGATAGATTCGAGATAATCCCTGAGAAATTGTTTGTCAAAGCTGCTTTGGGCTCGGCCGGGTTCATATTGGTCCTTGGGCCAAAACCGGGAAGAATCCGGAGTCAGGACCTCATCGATCAGGATCACCCGATCCTCAAAAATCCCGAATTCCAATTTAGTATCAGCAATTAGAATGCCCTTTTGTTCTCCTAAAAGCCGGGCCTTTTCATAGATAGCCAGACTGGCTCCGGCAATCTGATCAGTCATTTCTTTTCCCAATAATTTTTCGACCTCCGTCAGAGTCACGTTTTCATCATGAGTCCCCTTCTTCGCCTTGGTTGAAGGGGTGAAGAGGGGACTGTTTAAGCGATCCGCTTCCTTTAACCCGGGAGGCAGGGGAATGCCGCAGATTTGACCGGTAGCCTGATAATCTTTCCAGCCGGAACCGGACAGATAACCGCGGACAATACATTCTACTGGCAGGGGTTTGGCTTTTTTGACCAGCATACTTCGATCTTTTAATTCCGCTTCATAAGGCCGGCAGATTTTTGGAAATTCGTTAATCTCTGTAGAAATCAAATGATGGGGGATAATGGATTCCATGATCTTGAACCAGAATTTGGATATTTGAGTGAGAATAATCCCTTTGCCCGGGATGGGATCAGGCATCACCACATCAAAGGCCGAGATCCGGTCCGTGGCCACGATTAATAGATGCTCTCCCAAATCATAAATATCCCGCACTTTTCCCCGGTTGACAAGTTTCAAACCGTCAAACTGAGTTTCCCTTAATCCCCGATTCGACATGAGTCCTCCTACCTGCATTTTTCAGTTAGCGTAACACTTTAGGCTTTTGAAAAAAATTTGTCTGACAGGATTTACAGGATTTACATGTTCTTTGCTCAGGCTCCGGAGGACCCTGAGCAACCCCGATCCGCCTTCAGCGCAAGAAGGGCTCCTATCCGCAGGAGAATTCAGCTTGTGCCTTTCCCTGCCTGCCCGCAGGCGGAAAGGCGCAAAAATCCAATTAATCCTGTAAATCCTGTCTAAAAAAGGATTTGAATTTTAAAAAGATAATCAGATACCCTTTGTCTAATTATCTAAACGACATCCTCTTGATAAAAATTCCAGATTGTTTTTCCCTGAGCCTCTTCCAGCTCTCTAATCCAGGTCTGAACCTTTTCCCGGCCGTAAGCCTTTTCCCAGCCGGCCACAATGATATCCACCGGAATATCGGCATAAGTACCTAAAAATTCAATATATTCCATATAAAGATGGTTGTCCCGGTTATAAGGTTGAAAAACCGAATCTTCCAAGCCATTAAATTCCAGGGGAGCCACTTTATGCCGTTCACAAAGCTCTTTATTAAAAGCCGGAGTGGCTTTAACCCATTTGCCATTCAGGAAAAAATCCGTATATCCATGGTAAACAAACAGAACGAATTCCGTCCCTGACCGCCAGATAGATTTTCACGGCCTGGTCGACCGGATTCCGGCTCTTTCCATTCTAATCCTTCAGGAATAAAAAATCCCTTTCGCCGTCAGGCGACGGTAGGGTTTTCATTGCGGTCCTCTTAACCGCAATGAAAAGAAGGAATAGTCTCTGGACCCTCAGCGGGCTCTGTGAGAGATGTGTTTTTGTCCAGCCCTTGTCTGTGTCGGTCTGTGGCTAAAAAAGCCTTTACAGTCGGCCGTAGTCATCTTCGATACGCTCGATATCGTCTTCCCCGAAATACTCCCCGGATTGAACTTCAATAAAGGTCACATTTTCTGAACCGGTATTTTCAATCCGGTGAATGGCCCCTTGCGGAATATCGACAGCCTCCCCTTTTGCGAGCGGGATTAAGTCCTGGTTTCTGGTTACCAGGGCCTGACCTGAAAGGATATACCAATGTTCCTCTCGATGCCGGTGTTTTTGCAGACTCAGCCTTTTCCCTGGATAAACGATGATCCTTTTCACCTTATGATCGGGTTCATCGGCCAGGACCCGATAATAGCCCCAGGGACGGCGGTCTTCTTCCATGTCTTTCTCTCCTGAAGTACTTATTACGAATTCATTAAACTTGAATTAATCAAAATTTGTAAATATTTATCCTTATACCAAAATCATCGGGACATCCATAGTTTTTTCTTCCCGGGGCTTTAATTCCTGATTGCATTAACGATTAAAAATAAGATATACTTACCGAAAATAGCATGGGAATAAATGGAATATTTTATAATACTTTAGTTTTATGAAAATTAATTATCTGACAGGATTAAGCGGTTCCCAAAAGGGAACCTTTTTTGAGGTCGGGCCGCTCGGCTTCGCCGAGCTTTTAAAGAGGCTCCCTTGAGGAGCCGATGCGCCGACCGAACGGATTTACATTTTATTTTGCTCAGGCTCCGGACGATCCTGAGCAACCTCTATCCGCTTTCAGCAGAAAGGGGGATTTTGTACGCAGGACGATAAGGTTTGTGCCTTTCTTCAGGAAAGGCACAAAAATCCGGATAATCCTGTAAATCCTGTCTAATATTTTATAATTCAAAGGTCTCAAGAAAGACGACATGTTTCACCTACGTCAACTCCTGTTAATAGCAGCCATTGTTTTGATGGCCTTGTGGCTGGGCCGCAGCTGCGGAACCGGCAGCGGACCAGGACAATGACCCCTAACCAAAAATTCGGCCAGGTCTTGGTCGCAATCCAAATTTCTTCCGCCCCTTCTCCCTACTTCCTTAATTGAACAAGATAGGAAGCTCTATTTTTTTGAAAGGACTTTATGAGCCGCCCCTATTTCAAAAAAAATGAGGACTCCTCGTCCCCTTTTTCCAATTATGTTTTTATGGCCTTTCTTATCGGGGTCCTATATCTGTTTTATCTGGTCATCCGTCCTTTCCTGACCGACATCTTTGTCGCCACTGTAACCGCCATGATCTTTTATCCTCTTTATAAAAAATTGCTCAAGGTTTTTAAAGGATGGAAAATTCTTTCGGCTATCCTGACTGTCTTGATCATGATACTGGCTTTTCTTATCCCGATTTCACTTTTGTCGGGAGTCATTACCAGCCAATCTTTGGATTTATACGAAAAAATATCCAAGGGTCTTAAGGACGGGTCCATTAAAAAGGTAATCGATTTGAGATTAGTCTATTTTAATTTATTTTTTGATCGTTGGCAGATCGATATTCAAGCTCTGCGGCTTGAGGAGTCCGTAGGAAAATTTCTGACTACCTTTTCGGAATTCATTTATACAGAAATGACCGCTCTGGCCAAGGGAGTAGCCGGGATCCTGTTTGATCTGATTATCGTCCTGTTCATCAGCTTTTTCCTGTTGATCGACGGCGAAAAATTTCTCCGTGAGATTAAGGTCTTCAGCCCCCTGGAAGTCTCTCATCATGACCGAATCCTGCTCCAATTAGAACGAACCATAAAAGCCACCTTAAAAGGATCCATCATCGTCGCCATAACCCAGGGAATTCTGGGAGGCGTCGGTTTCTGGATTTTTGGAGTCCCCTCTTTCGCCTTCTGGGGGGCATGCATGGTTTTCAGTTCGGTGATCCCCTTGATTGGAACCAGTATTATCTGGGTTCCGGCCGCCTTTTATCTGGCTTTCACCTCTTCCTTTTGGATGGCCTTGGGTTTAGCCTTGTGGGGGACCCTGATTATTTCCGGCGCCGATAACGTCCTCAGGCCCTTTTTACTCAAGGGAGAGGCCAATCTTCATCCCTTGCTGACTTTTCTAAGTGTGCTGGGAGGGCTGATTTATTTCGGTTTTTTAGGTTTTATACTGGGCCCGGTGGTCCTTTCTTTCTTGATGACCCTCTTTGACATCTATAAAAGAGAATTCCTGTCGGGGACGCCGGATTTGGACGCAGATAAACGCAGATTACCATGATTTTCAATATAAAGAACTAACTAAAAAAATAAATATAGTTATAGAGTTCTTGGAAAAACAACTGCCGGAGCTGTTGGAAGACATAAGCAAGGTCTCAGGAAATAATATAAAATTTGTTAACATGATACAAGAAAATGTACGCAACCAAAGCGACAACATGAATTATATGGAGAAGAAATTAGAGTTTATTGAAAAGACCATGGAATTGAAAACAAAGCACTTTGATGAAACCATTAAAACCTATATGGAAAGTAATAGTGACCTGGCTAAAACGGTGCAGGCAAATTTACATACCCAGGGAAACACGCTG
>JACQYK010000212.1 GCA_016208255.1 Deltaproteobacteria bacterium
CATTTCAAGGTCTTTCCCGAATTCGTAGGCGCCTCTTATATGCGGCGATACGAATTATTCTGCCGTAAGTTGGTTTTGGAGCGACACTATACTGCTTCAGCCTTCCTGACCTCCTCAATTAACGAAGGGATTAACGGCGTATACGCCATCCCTTCCGATGATCTTTCGGTTGAACGTTTTGCAAGGACTCTTATTGCCCATGTCGCCGCCTTCGTTTAAATCCATGCCCTTTACAACCCACCGTTTGATTAACGGAGACGCCCGTGATTTATCATTCCTCGGGGAGGAGTCTGTGCATCTCGTTGTTACGTCTCCTCCCTATTGGAACTTAAAGCGGTACAACGAGATTTTGGACCAGCTCGGCCATATTAAAGACTACGAGACATTTCTTGCTGAGTTGGAGAAGGTGTGGCGTCATGTATTCCGGGTCCTTGTTCCTGGTGGGCGTTTAGTTTGTGTGGTGGGCGATGTCTGCGTCTCGCGCCGAAGCTTCGGCCGTCATCTTGTTTTTCCCCTGCACTCCGACATCTCTGTCATTTGCCGGCGCATTGGATTTGACAATCTCAACCCTATTGTCTGGCACAAGATCTCCAATGCCTCCTATGAAGTTCCCAATGGATCGAAGTTTCTTGGCAAGCCTTACGAACCTAACGCAATAATTAAGAACGACATCGAGTTTATACTCATGCAGAGGAAACCCGGTGGTTATCGAAAACCAACAAACGGACAGCGGGAGGCCAGTCGACTCACCAAAGGCGAGTTCGACCGCTGGTTTCAGCAAATCTGGAATATCACCGGAGCATCGACCAGGCATCATCCTGCACCGTTTCCACTGGAATTGGCAACCCGGCTCGTACGGATGTTCTCGTTCACTGAAGATACTGTGCTCGATCCCTTTTGCGGATCAGGCACTACCATGATTGCCGCTCTAAGAACCGGCCGCAACAGTGTGGGAGTTGATATCGATCCAGAATACTGTCAAATGGCAGCACGATACCTCAAAGCCGAAAGCTCCGATCTATTTTCAACAGCCAAGCTCCTTTTTGAGAAAATCAACACCAATCAAAGAAATATGGTGATGGAAGATCAGACCCTCTATGAGGTCAAACCTTCGAAGAAAAAGCTGGCATAGGCCAACGAATTCATTACAGCCATCGCTCAGGAAATAGGCTCTTGAAGAAAAATACTTCCTTGGATCTTTGTAATCCTTATGACTATTTTGCAGCTACGGTGTTGGCGACCGCCACAGGCTTTAACTGAAATATCTCGAAGACTATCCCCTTCCCGAACCGGGGCCGAATGAGGCCCTGGTCAAAGTCCTGATGGCTGGGATTTGCAATACCGACCTGGAAATTACCAAGGGCTACATGGGATTCAAGGGCGTCCTGGGTCACGAGTTCGTTGGTTTGGTGGAGAAGATTAACGGGCCGGATCAGCATCTGGTCGGGCAGAGGGTGGTGGGAGAGATTAACTGTTATTGCGGCACCTGCGATTATTGTCTAAAGGAAATGAAGACCCATTGCCCCAACCGCTTCACTTTAGGCATCATGAACAAAGATGGTGCCTTCGCCGAGTACCTCACCTTACCGGTTTCCAACCTTTGGCCCGTCCCTCCCCAACTGCCGGACGAGGTAGCCGTTTTTGTCGAGCCCCTCGCAGCCGCTTTCGAGATCCTGGCACAGATACATCTATCCCCCACCGGTCGCGTCTTGGTGCTGGGCGATGGAAAACTGGGGCTGCTCTGCGCCTTCGTCCTTGACTTGGCCGGCCTGGATGTAACCGTTTCCGGAAACCACGCGGAAAAACTCCTCCTGGCCTCGGAACAGGGTCTAATCACCATCCACCGGCCTGACCTCAAACCTGCAAAGAATTACGATGTAGTGATAGAAGCCACTGGGTCGGCAGCCGGCGTCGAGACCGCCGTTCAATGCCTGCGTCCCCGGGGCATTATCGTGCTGAAAAGCACCATGGCCGCCGGTAAAAAGATGAACCTCACCCCCCTGGTGATCGATGAGATTACCCTTTTGGGTTCCCGCTGCGGCCCCTTCGGCCCGGCCCTCCGAACCATGGCTAAGGGTAGCCTTCCCCTCAGGCGAATGATAACCGGGATTTACCGACCTGAACAATGCAAGGAAGCCTTTGTCAAGGCTGGTGAACGAGGGACCCTCAAGATCTTGTTTGATTTTCGATAACCTTAAAGGGGGATATTGTTTTTCACTTAGGGGGGTCGGACCAGACGAACAATCTGCAACAGCCTTATATTGGCCCGTTTTGACCCCGAAGGGGAGTCTGTTTTTACAGGGTGACCTTTTTGCTGGCAGTCGGCTTTCGAATGCATCCCTTTTCCTTTGGCCATCAAAAATTCCTCGATCCTTTTTCCTCCAGGCAATCGTTTCATTGCCCTTTAAAGACGGGTTTTCTTTTTTCCAAAAAGGCTTTCCGGCCTTCTTCGAAATCCCGGCTGCTGAAGGCCACCGCCTGCATAGTGGATTCCATCTCGAGCAGGGTGTTCAAGCTGGCCGGCCAGCGATTTAAGGCCGCCTTGATCATGGCATAAGATTGGCTGGGTCCCTGGGCCAGTCGGTTGGCTAAAGCCCGGGCCTCTTCTGCCAGCCTTTCGGTCGGAACGACCCGGTTGACCAGACCTAACCGTTCGGCTTCCCGGGCATCAATCAGGTCTCCGGTCCACATCAGTTCTTTGGCTTTGGCCACCCCGAGACGGAGGGGCCAGAAATAAAAGGCCCCCAAATCGGGGACGGCGCCGATCTTAACAAAAGAAACCCCGAACTTTGCCTCTTCGGAAGCGATCAGGATATCGCAGGCCAGGGCAATGCTGGCTCCGGCCCCGACGGCATAACCGTCCACCGTTCCGATGATCGGTTTTTCCAGTTCCACCATGGCCTGGATAATCTTTTTGCCCTGTTTAAGACGTAAACGGGTGGCCACCGGTGTTAATCCTTCGAAGGTCCGGATATCCCCCCCGGAAGAAAAAACCTTCCCTTCACCAGTCAGGATCACCGCCTTAATCGAATCCTCTTCTCGTATGCGGTTAAAGGCCTCCAACAATTCTGTCCGCATTGCCAGACCTAGGGCATTTCTGGTCTCCGGGATATTCATGGCAATCAGGGCAATGGAATCGGTTATTTCAAACCGGATGGTCTGGTACTTCATCTTATTGGTCTCCTCTTTAATGGGCTTTACCTTTTGGGGTACCATAGGATTAAAAATTTAAAATAACTTGAGCCTCTTGCAAAAGTTAAAAAATGATAAAAAGGGAGTAAAAGGGGTAAGCTTCACCAGACTTATGTGTTAAAACCGAAATTCCTAGTGTAGTGTTTCCATAACAGGTTTACAATGGCTGATTTTTTCCAAGATTTGATTTACTTTTTTATTCCAAACAAAAGGCTTTGGATTTTCGTTATTAATTTTAATAAACTCCTCGATAGCGGCAACCAAATCTGGAACACTATGAAAGACACCCCGACGAATACGTTTTCGGGTAATTTCCCCAAACCATCGTTCAATCAGGTTCAACCAGGAGGAACTGGTTGGAGTAAAATGAAGATGGAAGCGAGGATGCTTCCCCAACCATTTTTTGACATTAGGATGGTTATGAGTCCCATAGTTATCCAGAATCAAATGAAGGTCCAAGCCACTGGGTGTTTCCCGGTCGATCTTCCGCAGGAACTTCAAAAATTCCACGTTGCGATGCCGCGGGTAACAAGTGCCGATTACCTTTCCATCCAAGACATTAAGGGCGGCGAACAGACAGGTCGTCTCATGGCGCTTGTAGTCGTGGGTCATAGTCCCGCAACGTCCCTTCTTCATCGGCAGTCCGGGTTGCGTTCGATCCAAAGCCTGTACCTGCGATTTTTCATCCACGCACAAAACTATCGTTTTATCGGGTGGATTCAGATAGACGCCCACCACATCCGTCAGCTTCTCCACAAAACGCTTATCCTTGGACAGCTTGAAGGTCGGCACTCGATGGGGTTGAAGTCCATGGGCATCCCAAATCCGAGCCACCGTGGTATGACTAATTCCTTGGTCTTTAGCCATCATCCGCGTCGACCAATGGGTAGCTCCCTTCGGGAGAGTATGCAAAGTGGTCTCAATAATATTTCGGACTTTTTGGCTTCCCAGTTGCTTCTTACTGGGGCCGTGTGGGGCATCCTCGGAAAGGCCTTGGGGTCCTTGTTTCTTAAATCGTTCCCTCCAAAGCAATACCGTGGGCCGAGAGGTTCCCAAATCGCGGGCTATTCGGTTGTTGGACATACCATCGGCGGCAAGGAGACAAATCCTAGATCGCAACACCACTCTTTGAGGCGTCGTCTTGGCTCTAACCCACGCCTCCAGGGTCTTTTTTTCTTCCGACTTTATCGGCAAAGGTTTTGTTTTTTTCCACATGCCTTACCACTTAGCATGAATATTACTAATTGTCAAGTTATTACTGTTACAGTACACTAGCGGTTGGCCTTACGGTATCCCAAAGCATCGGTGGCGATAACCATCTTCAGAATATTCGCCGAGCCCTCGAGGATCTGATAAAGTTTTGCGTCTCGAAAGAGCCTTTCCACCGGATATTCACTGGAATAGCCATAGGCCCCGAGGATCCTCAGGGCCCCGTCAGCCACCCTGGAGGCCACATCGCAGGCATAATATTTGGCCATGCTGGTCTCCAGGGTGTTATAAATATTTCCAGCATCCTTTTCCTGGGCACAGCTATAGGTCATCAGCCTAGCGGCTTCCGTTTCCACAATCATCCGCGCCAATTCCTCCTGGATCATTTGAAACGTACCAATGGCGCTGCCGAACTGCTCTCTTTCCCGGGCATATTTAACGGCTTCATCGATCAGGCCCTGGCAAACGCCCAGGGCTCCAGCTGCGGCCGTCAGCCGGGTATTGTCCAGTCCGGCCATGGCGCATTCGAAGCCCTTTCCTTCTTGTCCGCCCAACAGGTTTTCCGCCGGGACCTCCACCTCGTCGAAAAAGACTTCACCTGTCGGGCAGGCCTTCAATCCCATTTTTTCCGCCGTCGGCCCGGTGCTGACTCCCTTAGATTTCATTTCCACGATGAAAGCGGAAAGGCCCTTATACCTTATCGAAGGATCGGTATAGGCATAGATAACTCCCACATCGGCCACCTGGGCGAAGGTGATCCAATTCTTGGATCCCGTCAAAATA
>JACQYK010000213.1 GCA_016208255.1 Deltaproteobacteria bacterium
AACTTTGCCACTCGTGCATAGGCTCTTCCTCCTCCCGAGCTTACGGAACTTTCCCGGAGGAAGAGCCTAATTTATTTTTCCCCGTATCGGTAGAACCTATCCGGGTCCTCCACCAGAGGTGGAGGGTTTATTGAGTACTAATTACGAAATAATGAAAATAGAACCCCTTAAATATTTTATATTTTTTTTATACGTGTTATAATTTATATCAAGCTTTTTAATAATGCGAATTTCGTATATTAAATGTTGGAAGGCTGGACAGCTCACAAATGAATTCGAAGCTTCAGATCTTCATATCTTCGACATACACTGACCTGAAGGCCGAGCGCCAGGCCGCTGTCGAAGCCATCCTGAAGGCGGGACATATTCCTGCGGGAATGGAGCTATTCACCGCTGGCGATCGAAGCCAGTGGGAGGTAATTCAGCGTTGGATTACGGACGCCGATATTTACATGATAATACTTGGGGGGCGATATGGTTCGATCGAGCCAGATTCAGGCCTAAGTTATACTGAATTGGAGTACGACTTTGCTGTACGGAGTGGAAAACCACATTTTGCTGTTGTTATCGAAGAGGCGGCTCTAAAGAAAAAGGTGCACGACCTTGATAGCGGTGTGCGCGAGGGGGACCACCCCGAGAAGTTGAAGGCATTTAGGACAAAGGTCCTATCTAAGATGTCGTCGTTCTTCAGCGATCCGAAGGATGTGAAGCTCGCCGTACTAGAGACTGTTCCTCGGCTTGCCGCAGATTATAAACTGAAGGGGTGGGTTAGAGCAGGAAAGGTGCCAGATATTCTAGCTGCAAAAGATGGAGTTGTTCTAATTATTGGCGAACATTGGTTGAACTTAAGCTCCCGCAGCGAAATGGTAAGAACCCGTGGCGATACTGCTATTTATTCCGAACCTGAGTGGAGAATTACAGGCTTCTATATAGAGGGTAAGAACGAAACAGGTAGAAAGATTAATAATATATCCGGATATCTCGAATTCGTTGAATCAAAGAATAGGCTTGAAATTCTAATAGATAGTTATCACCCAGGTCAGATATATGGAATACCTGCAAATGCAAATTTTACCATTCGCGCAATCTTTCCCAGGTCTACTGCAGAAATGGAGGGCGTTACATTTGAGCATTTCTGGCGGGATTTCGGAGCATTTAATCTATGCCTTGACTTCGATAGAATTAAGATACAGAAGCACTTCAGTCACAATGAGATAATGGAGTTCATTGAAGGCTACATCGGTAGTTTTCCAAAACGTTCTGTTGGTAGGCCAAGGGTAGAACGGAGAAGAGAGTAGGCCCATATGAACCGCTGTCGCTCGAAAACCAAAAACATCCAACAAGATGTTTCACCTACGAGGTACGGCCGCACAGTGGCCGTACCTCGTAGGTGAGCTTGTCGTTTGAAGTTGAGTATGAATAAACCTGACAGATATTATAGGGCATTAAGAAGAAACCTTTACGAAGTGTATCATTGCTTGTCGCATCGGAATGCAGTTTTAATGCGCTTGTAAAATCCGTACCGAAGACATCCTGGACTTTTTTTTCATATGCATATCTGGCCTTGTATAATGATATGGTTGCTCATGCTATTAAAGTCTTGGATAAACATAAAGATGCGTCTTCTATTCTATATTTATATAGATGTAATAAAAAAGAATTCGAGTTTTTATCGGATAAATATGAATTACCATATGAAGATATTGAAGTTTTATCTGACAAATTAAATCAAATTCGGGACAAAACACATTTTCATATCGATAAGAGTGCAGTTTTCAATCCTTCGGCTATTTGGAAAGGTGCGAAAATAAAAAATTCATTTTTTAATTCAGTAATGGAAAAACTTTGGGAAGTTCTCAAAGAACTCCACCTTTCCGCCTACAACAAGCCGTTCATTCAATATGTTTATGATGGGGCAGACGTGGAGGTTATTATTAAAGCAGTGAAAAAAGCTAAAATTAAAATATAAGTTTCTAACAAAGTCAACCCAGCCGATCGCTACGCTCCGGCTGATTTCTACGTTATGTCAAGAAGATTTGCGAACAAGAGGAAATTGATATGGGAAGATTAGGACCAGATGACAGGCCGGGGTATCAAACGCTTGAGACGATCGTTGGGTACGATAGATGGGCGCCGACTTATGACAACGGCTCCAATCCCCTCATTGCCGTAGAACAGCAAGTGATGTTGGATCTTATTGGGAATGTGTCCGGCCAGAAAATACTTGATCTGGGGTGTGGTACCGGCCGTTACTCAGCCTTGCTTGCCGATAAAGGAGCGTCAATTGTGGGAATAGACCCTTCGACAGAAATGGTTGCCCAAGCTAGAGACAAGGTCTCTTCATTATCGAGCGTCTCAATCTCCCACGGCACTATTGACGATATGAGATTTGAGGACGGGTCTTTTGATGTTGTTGTCTCTGCATTGGTGGCAAGTCATTTGCCCGATCTTGATCCTTTCCTTCGGGAAGTAACCAGAGTGCTGAAAAGTTGTGGTCGCTTTTTTCTATCAGATATCCATCCCTACTGGGCCGTCTCGGGGCACGACTACGTAGAGTTCTTTGATCCCACGGGTCAAGAATACCGCATTCCTCAACATTCACATCTTATTGAAGAGTATTGGGTCTTGTTCAAAGAACTAGGTCTAAGGCTCGAAGAACTCCGTGAGCCAAAGATCGAGAGCTGGCTGGTGGAACGATTACCTTTTCTTGATGGCTACCAAGGGCTGCCACTGGCCCTCATTCTTTCAGCATCGAAAGGCACGCTTTGAGATTGGCATACTGGAAAGTTAATCATCCAAGAAAGAGCGCCATAACTCGGTGCTGTAACCAATCGGAGAAAGCGCATAGCGCTTTCACCTCCGGCTGAGCTTTTCGTTATAGGAAAGGGGGAATGGGGACCGATGAATGATTGGGGCTGCGAATATTGTCAGGAGCTCTGCCTCGAGGTAAAAATCATCACTCCTGGCGAAATCGCGAAGGCTATTGCTGTAGTAAGAGATAATCTTAAGGATGCTACTATCATCGAAAGTTCCTACTGGCCCGAGCAGGTTTTGCGGATTGACAATCCACCCTTTGGACAGGTGCCGGAAAAAGGGCCCTGGCCTGACGTGATGATTTATTATTTCCAGTGTTCAAGGTGCGGTCAGTTATTCAGGCTCTCCGCTGAGACCTATCACGGCAGCGGCGGGGAATGGAAACCAGTTCAAAAGGGGAATCCATAAAAACCGCGTGAAAAAGAAGATCGATAGTGACCCCGGGGCTATGTGAAAGAATTGGCCCCCGCAATGCGCATCATCATAAGCTGACCGGATATCTGGAAGACAATATGACCAAGAAACTTTTTAAACGCATCATCCTTGGAGCGGTAGTATTTGCCGTGGTAATATCCGGAGGAGTCATCTATTGGCAATACCGGCAGAGTATGTCTCGGGCCTACCAGCGAATTTCAAGCGGCGGCAAGGTGATCAAGACCGCCTGCGGACCGATCCAATACACCGAATTTGGTGCGGGACCCCCAATGCTGATCGTCCATGGAGCCGGTGGCGGGTACGACCAGGGTGAATTCTTTGCGAAATTAATCGGCGGAAATTATCACTGGATTGCTCCGTCCCGTTTTGGATTCCTGGGAACCCCCGTGCCCGCCGGGGCTGATTCAGCGCAACAAGCCGATGCCTATGCCTGCCTTCTGGATGCCCTGGGCATTGACCGTGTGGGTGTGGTCGGGGTTTCGATGGGCGGACCCTCCTCTCTGTTATTCGCTCTGCGCCATCCGCAACGCACCACCTCCCTGGTCCTGATTAGTGCCGTCAGCCACGCCATTCCACCACGCCCGGCTATCCTGGCGACTGTCTTCAACATCTTTCTCAATGACTTTGTCTTCTGGTCGATGGTGCGTCTGAGCCCAAAAGGCCTTCTGCTTGCGCTCGGGGTTCCCCTTGAGGTTCAAAAGCAGCTCTCACCCCAGGAAGTGGCACAACTGTATGGTTTTCTGGAATCAACAGAGCCCATGGCCCCCCGGAAGAAGGGGCAGAATCTTGAACAACAGATGTCGGAATATGATGCCCGGCAGATTCGAAATATCCGGGTACCGACCCTGGTATTACACGCGCGTGATGACACACTGGTTGCCTTCGAGCAGGGCGAGTTCACTGCCAACAAGATCCCGGGGGCACAGTTTATCCCTATGGAAAAAGGCGGCCATCTTGCTTTGATGATGAATATCAACACCGGGGCGAGAGAGCAGATTCTGCAATTTTTGCAGAGGCAGGGGCCAGCCCTTGACAGAGGACAATGATGAAAGAAAAAACGACCCACAAGACGTTGGAGCATGGCGATTGAATGAAAGCAATTACTGCCCTGACTGTTTATTTCAAAAAAGGATGGTTGAGAGACGGGCTGGGTAGTCCTTTTTTTTGTGAAGCCTTGCCCGTGTCAGAATCCGATTATTCGTTTCACGGAGATTGGTACAAACGGTTTGAAAATACGATGGCCTCTATAATACCCCCGATTTGGGTTCCTAACTATCTCACGATTTTTCGACTGATGGTTTCCGCCTTCCTGATCGGATTCGGATCGAGGTTGCCATTTTTTGTCCTCTTTATAATCATAGCTCTGGGCGGGCTCTCAGATTTTTTTGATGGAGTGATAGCGAGATCGAAAAACAAAAAAACGAGATTCGGGACGGTTTTTGACCCGATTGCAGACAAACTTTTAATGCTCGCCCTTCTTGGTGTCCTTGTCTTCCAAAACACCATCGGTCTATTTTTAGTTCTGCTCGTGGGCCTGGCAGAGTCTCACATCCTTGTTATTCCTGCCCTCTCTTTTGCTTATCATCTTTTTAAGAATGAAAGCCCTAGGCCTTTTACCAGCCCTGAAAAAAGGGTTAGCCCATCCCTGTTAGGGAAGATCAAGATGTTTTTCTATGTCTCTGGATTTTTATTCCTGATTGTCAGTCGAATGATCGACTCGAGCGCCATTCTGGCCATAGGCACTCAGGTCCTTGAAGCAGGTATCGTTACCGCCTTTCTGGCTCTCGCGCATTATGCCATTCGTTGGGTTAGAGACCCGTACTGACATTGCTCGTGGCGGAGCAAGTGCTAAACAAAAATATTTGAAATTGTCAAAAGTGATAAATTCTCAGAGTTCAAGTTTAAGAATCCAACCATTTTTAAATAAGGAGGGAGTCATGGCCAATCAAAAAGTCCCCATCAAACATTATCAGGCACTATCCAAACTCTTGCCCGGGGTCATGTCCGCGGTGGAAAACCTGGGTTCGGCCATCCGGGAGGCAGGCCCGATCCCGGAAAAGACGGCTGAACTGATCCAGCTGGCGGGAGCCGCCTCAGCCCAACTGGAGGGTTCGGTCCATTCGCATACCCGCCGGGCCCTTAAAGCCGGCGCCACCCCGGAAGAGATCTATCAGGCCCTGGTCTTGCTTATTTCAACTATCGGATTTCCCAAGGTCTCGGCGGCCATCATGTGGGCCCAGGATATCATCAAAAAAAGAAAGAAGAGCTAGGGCCTTGGTCAGGCAGGGAAAACTCTTTCTACCGCCTGAACGCTGGAACTCCAGAACTCCACCTGCTATTGGGGGTTCTCCAGGTTCTTGAAAAATTTAACGAGTCCTTTTCCTACCGGGTCCAAAAGTTCAGGGCTGGTTTCAGTGGCTTTATCCTGCCGGGTGTGGAAAAAATAATTGGACCCGAAAAAGCCGCAGGCCTTAAATCCGTCTTTGACGATATTGAACAGTTCACCGGCATAGCGGCCGCTGCCGATAGTCAGCCCTTTGACCTCGCCAAAGGCGGCTTTGACTGAATCGAGCAGCCCGGGGACAGCGGCCAGATAAAAAACCTTGTTCGGTTCATTTTGGGGTTCAAAAGAAGTTCCGGCCCTTTTCCAGGTTCGGCAGGCTATGGCCGCGCCCAGATGAAACCAGCAGGCCGGTATTGGAAACCGCCCCATACCTGAGGCCGGCAAAGACTAGGCGATCTTTTAGATTGCCGGTGTTGGAAGGATCGAAGAGGGCCAGCCGGCCGTTAACCGGATTCATATTGGGAAACCAGCCGGGGAAGGACTCGATACGATGGGCCCCCACTTTTAATTCGCAGGTTTTCAGAAAAAACTGATTCAATTTCCAGGGCTTCAATTCCGCTTTCAGTCCGGCTTTTTTTAATTCTTCGGCGATCCACCTGGAGGTGGCGATATCTCCTTGATGTCCGGTTTGATGATCCCCGAATTCCGAATATTTCAAGACGCTTTCATATAAACTGGCCCCGTTTAAAGGGCCGGAAAGCGGGAGATTCTGGTCGGCCGCAAACACGGAACCCATGGTTAAACAAAAAATAGTTACCGACAAGGCGACCCTATTTTTTTCCTGATGACTCCTTTGGTTTAGTTCGAAAATAGATAAAAGGTCAAAGTCGTTTATCTCTCGCCCGCTTCGCCCTGAACACCAGGCAGTGCAGGGCTTCGCTCGAGATCGCAGAGGACCCAGAGAAACCATTAACAAGTCTGAATCCCTGAGAAGGGGATTCAGACCCGCGTACTCAGCCTGCGGCCAGGATCGCAGCAGCGCTGGACCGGGTTTTCATTGCGGTCCTCTCAACCGCAATGAAAAAATCAATTCGTCCTCAGTAATCTCTGTGGGCTCTAGCAGAGCGGGCGAGAGGTCAAGCTTTTATTTCGGTTTCGGAGAACCCCAATTTTCATGTCCCGGCCTGCCTCGGGCGGGCCTTAGGCCACCAAAAGCGGAGCCTGCCGGTTAAGGAATCAGATCCAATGGTCCAGGTGGTCGGACTCGTAGAATTCGTCATTCCTTGAACCAACTCTTCCTCGGTTCTGATCGGGGAGGGAAACAGGGTGTAGGCCCTCCCCAGGACCGAAGGCCCATGGGCATCCGAACCTCCGATGCCTTTAATCCCCAATTGAGCGGCAGCCTGAACGGCCTGCTGGTTTTCCTGAGAGGAAAGACTGGCATTAAGGGCCTCCAAGGCCAGAAGGTCCTTGATTTGGAAGATTCGTTCGCCGGGAAAGCCATTGATAGTGCCATTTTGAAAGGGATGAGCCGGGATGGCCAATCCCCCGCGCTGGTGAACCCAATTGACGGACCATTGCATCGGCAGTCTGGGAGGGAGGTCTTCCTCTTCAACCTTCAGGCCGAAAATCAACAGGTGTCCTTCCTGGGCGCGGTATTCCAGGCCTTGAAAAATAGGAAAGCCGGTTTCCAATGCAATTTTTTTGTAGGGATCGCTTAAAAAGTAGGAATGATGCTCCGTTACGCAGACCGCATCCAATCCGACCTGGCGGGAACGAGAAACCAATTCATCCGGTTTGATAATGGAATCACCGCCGAAAATGGTATGAACATGTAAATCAATCTTGAACATCAGGCAGCGTTCTTTCTGTTTTTTTTCCAGACGGACATTGTGATTTCCGGCTGTCCTCTTGGGGTTGAAGTCGTATTACCACAATTTCAAAAAGCGGGCAACCCCCAATCTGCATCATACCGAATTATTGGACTCTTTAATAACCATGCTTCCGCCATCCTATGATTGACTTGTTTTTTTGAGATGATTATTTTACTGGAAAAAGCATTCAAGCCCTGGACCGGGAAAAATACTGGGAATCTGAAGAGGTACCAGCGTATAGAGAGCAACATAAGTAAGGCAACATCGGCGCATTCCAGCCGAATTACCCCCCTTAGCAAAGGGGGGCGAGGGGGGATTTGAGACCCAGAAAAATCCCCCTCAATCCCCCTTTTCCAAAGGGGGAGGCTAAAGTCAGCATTGCGAAAGGTCCGCAGACACGTTTCAGAATCGCGGGGGTTCGCGTTGCATTGCTTTTGCGGTCCTTGATAAATATTATCCAAAAGTTTAAAGGTATTGGAAAGTTTTTTTATCATAGTTAGTTCAATTCACATCCCTTTTACCCTTGACAGTCTTTCCCCCTTCTGTTACCATCTTTCCTTCCCTTTTGCAGGGGATTATAAAGGGGGATTTTAATGGACGAACCCCCTCGTTTTTGAAAAAAATCGGTTTCTCATTAAGCATCATTAACATCAAGGAGAAGATGACAGTGGGTAACAAAGCGAAAAAAAAGACGATGATTCTTCCTCAGGTTCATGGCGAAAAATGCTGGCCCCTGGTGGAAAAAATTTCTCCCTGTGAAGAGGCCTGCCCGATCCATATGGATATCCCAAGTTATGTCATTGCCCTTTCACAGGGAAAAATAAAAGAGGCCATTGATATCGTTCGTCAAACTAATCCCTTTCCTTCCATCTGCGGCCGGGTTTGTCACCATCCCTGTGAGGAGGCCTGCACCCGGTCTCTGGTTGACAAACCCATTGCCATTGAATGGCTGAAAAGGTTTATCGCTCAGTCCGAACAGGGCAATGGAAACCCCAGGCCCCGGGTAAAACGTAAAAAAGAAGAACGGGTGGCTATCATTGGATCAGGACCGGCCGGTTTGACCGCCGCGCATGACCTGGCCTGGAAAGGTTATGGGGTGGTCGTCTTTGAGGCCCTGCCTGTGGCCGGAGGGATGCTGGCGGCCGGGATCCCGGATTTTAATCTCCCTAAGAATGTTGTCAATTATGAGGTGGACACCATCAAAAGCCTGGGAGTGGAAATCAGAACGAACATGCGGATCGGGAAAAATCTTTCTTTGAAGGAAATTTGGGATCAAGGCTATAAAGCGGTTCTTCTGGCCAGCGGAGCCTGGCAAAGCATCGAACTGAAGATCCCAGGAGTCGACCTGAAAGGGAACTGCCAGGCCTTAAATTTTCTTAAGGAAGTTAAATTAGGCGAAAAAAAATTTTTGAAGGGCAAGGTGGTGGTCATCGGTGGCGGGAATGTGGCTGTGGATGCGGCTAGAACGGCTTTAAGATTAGGAAGTGAAGAGGTGACTTTGGTCTGTCTGGAGAGCAGACCCGAGATGCCGGCCTTTTTCTGGGAAATAGAAAAAGCGGAGGGGGAAGGGGTCAAAATTCTAAACTCTCTGGCGCCGCAGAAGATCATTCCCAAAACCTTGGGAAAAGTGAAGGAAGTGGCCTTTACCCGGGTCACCCGCCTGGCCAGGGACCAGGATGGAAAACTCAGTTGGGACCTGGCCACGGGTCCGGAAAATGAAGTGATCCTGGCCGCGGACAGCGTCATTGTCGCCATCGGGCAGGCCCCTGATCCTTCTTTTGTCCGGGAGGTGGAATTGGGCGGAAATAAAACTTTTAAAGTTGATCCGGAGACCATGGCCACTAACGTCCCGGGCCTTTTTGCCGCCGGTGACGCGGTAAGGATGCCGGGAACCATTGTAGAAGCCATTGCCGCCGGGCATCAAGCGGCCAAGTCTATCAATCATTACCTGAAGGGCAAGCCTCTTAAAAAGGAAAAGAAGAAAAAAAGCAAAGAAGTCTTCCGCCTTGATGAAAAGACCGTCCTGCCTCCCTTCCTGGTAAAAAAAGACCGCTGGGATATGCCTTCCCTGTCCTACCGGGATGCCATGCGTTCCTTTGGGGAAACCGCCCTGGGGTATACCCCG
>JACQYK010000198.1 GCA_016208255.1 Deltaproteobacteria bacterium
GGCTGCATTTTTAATGGACCGGATCATGCACCTGATCGGACTTCACGGTAGATCGTTTATCCCCATGATCATCGGGTTCGGCTGCAATGTTCCGGTTATCTGGATCCGAAGATCAGATTTCGATAAGATTTTGGAATAACCAGTCGAGTTTAACGAATCAGTAAAAATTCTCCAAAGACGTCACCCCCGCGAAGGCGGGGGTCCAGAAGTAATTGAGTTTCCTGGATTCCCGCTTCCGCGGGAAAGACGAAATCGGGCTTCCGGCGACTTTTTATGGGTTCAACAAATATAACGGCATCAAGATTTAATAATTTTTTTTGGACCTTGAACCTTAGACCTTAAACCGATATTTATAAGCAGAGGCGTTATCCATGGCCAATCAATCCGTGAGTATCGATTCGGAACATCTTTTTGCGCCGACACGGCGAGGCTTTTTTGCTGATTTTTTTATTCGGCTGTTTAAAGAAAAGCACCTAGGGGCGGTGGGAGGGATCATCTGTCTGATTCTCCTGATCACCGGCATTTTTGCCAATTTTCTGGCCCCCTACGGCTACAATGACATCAGTCCCCTGGATTCCCTGAAGCCCCCCTCGGCCCAGTATTGGTTTGGAACGGACAACCTGGGCCGGGATCTGCTGAGCCGTATAATCTATGGGGCTCGTTTGTCGGTGATCGTGGGCTTTGCTGCGACCACCCTGTCGGTGATCATATCGGTTTTTATTGGGCTGACGGGTGGGTTTTTCGGCGGCAAGTACGATATGGTGATGCAGCGGTTTGTGGATGCCTGGATGATTTTTCCCGGACTGGTGATACTGATTGTGGCCGTATCGATCATTGGGCCGGGGATGTGGCAGATCATTCTGGTGCTGGCCCTGCAGTTTGGGATTGCCGGATCGAGAATCATCAGGGGGTCGACGATAGCCGCCAGAGAAAACATGTATGTTCGGGCGGCCGATGCCCTGGGAGCGTCGACCCTGAGGCTGCTGCTGCGACATATTCTGCCCAACATTATGGCCCCGATCATCATTTTGTTTACCACGCGGGTGGCGGCGGTCATCCTGTCCGAGGCCAGTTTGAGTTTTCTGGGACTGGGGATACCCCCCCCGGCGCCGAGCTGGGGCGGGATGTTGAGCGGGACGGGCCGGCAGTATATGCTGATCGCCCCGATGATGGCCCTGATTCCGGGGTTGTGCCTGACGATCGTGGTTTACGGGATCAATGTTTTCGGTGATGCCATGAGAGACCTTCTGGACCCGAGGCTGCGGGGCGGGGGTGGCAGTTATTCGGTCAGGCAAAGAAAAAAGAAAGCAGCCCAATCGGCCTGAAAGGGGGTGTGAGTTTTAGTCCCTTATCAAGACTTTTGATTATATGCGGTAATTTGGTATAACTAAGGCAGATTTTAACCTTATTTTGATCGCTTAAACCAAAGGAGGAAATAGATGAAAACGAAATTTTCTTGGATCATTATTCCCTTTTTCTTATTAACTCTTTTATCACTGGGGATTTTTGTTTCCGGAACCTGGGCGGCTGAAACGGTAAAGACCAATGGTTCCCTGACCTTTACAGAATTGGTTCCAACCGTTAACCCCATGACCTGGGACATTGATGACTGGGTTTGGAAACACGGCTACGATACGAATTTTGTCATGGAACACCTGATCGTTGGGGATCTGCAAAAGGGACCGCGGGGCTCCAAAAAATTTACCTTTGAAAACAATGCCTGGATCCCTCTGGATATCCAGAAGGGAGAGCTTCTGGAAAAATGGGAGGTAAAGAAAAAACCCCTGCAGCTCATTTTGCATCTGCGCAAGGGGGTTCTGTGGCAGGAAAAACCCTTTATGAAGGCCAGAGAGATTGTCGCTGACGATGTGATTTACACTGCCAATCGTCTCAAAAAATCCCCCAAAGCCATTCCTCTTTATATGGATTTTGTCGGAAAAATGGAAGCACCGGACAAATATACCGTGGTCATCGATATGCCCGAGTTTGCCGCCGACTGGTATTACCGGCTGGGCTGGGGCTACTACGATGGCATCCAGGCCCCGGAGCAGGAAAAAGGGCCGGGGGGGCCGAAGCAATGGCAAAACCTCACAGGGACCGGACCGTATATGCTGACCGAATATAAGGATGGCCATTCCCAGACTTATATGAGAAACCCGAATTATTGGGGCTCTGAAACCATCGGCGGCAAGAAATACAAGCTCCCCTTAAACGACAAAATTGTCATGATGCTCATCAAGGATGAATCCACCCGAATAACCGCCTTAAGAACCGGCAAACTGGACTTGATGATGGCTGTGGACTGGAAATACTACGATGAACTTAAGAAAAACGTGCCCCAGTTGAAATGGGCCAGACATCTGGGAACGGGCAACTTTACGGTAGCCCTGCGCATGGACAAGAAACCCTTTAATGATATCCGGGTCAGGCGGGCCATGAACCTGGCGGTTAACAAGCAGGAAATTATCAAATCCATGTTTGGGGGCAATGCCGAATTGCACACCTACCCCTTCCCTCCGACTTTTAAGGAAGTATATACCCCGCTGGACAAGCTGCCCCCGGCAGTCCGGGAGTTGTACACCTACAATCCGGAAAAGGCCAAAAAGCTCCTGGCTGAGGCCGGGTACCCCAATGGCTTTGCCTTCAAGGCCCAGGTTTCCAACGCCAGCCAGGTCGGCCTGGACATCGCCGCTATGGTAGTCGCCTATCTGGACAAAGTAGGGGTCAAGCTCGAGTTAGAGACCATGGATTACCCTTCCTATATGAGCCGGATGTTTAGAAAGAACCATTCCGAAGGGTATTTCTTTGCCAATGACCATGGGGGACCTTACTCCAATCTCAGGAAGAATTACCTGACCGGTCAGACCTGGAACCCGCACATGATGAGCGATCCCTATGTGGACAAGACCTGGCAGGAAACGGTGGAAAACCCCAACCTGACCGACAAGCAGGCCACGGAGGCCATGAAAAAACTGTCGATTTATATATCCGAACAGGTGCCTTGCATCATCCTTCCCACCTCTTACTTCTACACAGCCTGGTGGCCCTGGGTTAAGAATTATTACGGGGAAATTCGGACTGGTGCCCACCAGTCCGGTCCGATCATTTCCCGCATCTGGGTCGACGAGGAAATGAAGAAGAAGATGGGGTATTAATTAATAGGCTATAGGCAAAAGGCTATAGGCCATGGGTTTAAAGAAAGTCTGGTTTTCCCATCGCCTATAGCCCATCGCCCATTGCCCTTTTGAATGAAACTCAAATGCTGTAACCAAGAAAGAACCTGAAGGTATGGCTTCATTATTGGAAGTAAAGGATTTACGGACCTATTTTTATGGGATGGACGGGACGATCAAGGCCGTGGACGGGGTTTCCTTTGACGTCCAGGAGGGGGAGACCCTGGGGCTGGTGGGGGAGAGCGGATGCGGCAAGAGCGTTTGCGCCCTTTCGATACTGCGCTTGATTCCCGATCCGCCGGGAGAGATAGTTGACGGACAAATCATTTTTGAAGGGCAGGACCTTCTCAAGCTGAACAACGAGGAGATCCGGCAGGTTCGGGGCAACCGGATCGCCATGATCTTTCAGGAACCGATGACTTCGCTCAACCCGGTCCTGACCGTGGGCCGGCAACTGGCGGAGCCGCTGGAGGTGCACCGGAACATGGCCCTGCACGAGGCCCTGGAAAAGTCCAAGGAGCTGCTAGGCAAGGTGCAGATAGCCGATGGCGACAAACGGATCCAGGACTACCCCCATCAGTTCAGCGGAGGGATGCGGCAGCGGGCCATGATCGCCATGGGCATGGGCTGCGGACCGCGGCTGATTATCGCCGATGAACCGACCACGGCCCTGGATGTGACGGTCCAGGCCCAGCTTTTGGAATTGCTGAAGAAGCTGACGCGGGATTTATCGACGTCACTGATCATCATAACCCATGACCTGGGGGTGGTGGCCCGTTACGCGGACCGGGTCAATGTCATGTATGCCGGGAAGATCGTGGAAAAGGGGACGGCCCATGATATCTACGAAGACCCGAGACACACCTACAC
>JACQYK010000054.1 GCA_016208255.1 Deltaproteobacteria bacterium
AAAAAAACTAATAATCCATTGAGGGCTGTTGGACAGGTAGAGCAACACCCGATCCCCTTTCCGGATCCCCAGACGGCTCAACCCGGTGGCGAAGCGATCGATCAGGTTCATCAGCCGGGCATAAGAATATTTTTCTCCCAGAAAAATAATAGCCGTATTTTGCGGATATTTTTCAGCCATCCGCTCAAAGCGGGAAAAGATAAGTTCCCCCTCAGACTTATTCAACAATTCCATCCTTTCATAAAGGAAGTTGCAACTATTATTACTGCCCGCCTGTATCTTTTTATACTCCAAAATAAGCCATCCGCACATCCGGATTATCCATCAATTCCTTTCGGGTCCCTTCCAGGACTGCCGCTCCGTTTTCCAGGATATACGCATAATCAACGATGGGCAATATAGGGCGGGCATACTGTTCGGCGACCATTAAGGTGACCTTCCGTTCATCCCGAATGTTCTTGATTGAACGGACCAGCATAGCCTGGACCAAAGGACTGAGGCCCATGAGGGGTTCATCCAACAACAAGATCTTCGGCTGGGCCATCAGGGCCCGGCCTATGGCCAGCATCTGTTGTTCCCCACCACTCAAAAACCCCCCTTCTCTTTTTTTTAAGGGGATCAGGGCGGGGAAAATTTTATAAACATAATCCAAGGTAGCTTTAATCTGACCGGCATTGGCCAGATAGCCGCCCATCTTCAGGTTCTCCAGGACCGTGCTTTCCGGGAAGATCCGCCGCCGTTCCGGGCAAAGGATGATTCCTTTCCTGGCCCGCTGGCTGGGTTTTAAGTTCATGATATTCACACCCTGGAAAAGAACCTCTCCTATAAGGGTTATTCGTTCCCCCCCAGCCATCTCTTCCTTCTTCTGGATGTCCTGCATAATACCTGAAAGGGTGTACATCAAGGTCGATTTCCCGGCACTATTGGCGCCGAAGACACCTACAATCTGGCCCTCCTGACATTTAATGCTGATGTTGTTCAAGGCCAGCATATTTTCGTAAAAGACCATTAGTCCTTTTGCTTCAAACATAATCGGATAAATCCTCCGATCCCAGATAAGCCTCTTTCACCTTTTCATCCTCCATAACCTCAGCCGGGATTCCTTCGGTAAGTTTCAGGCCGAAATTCAGAACCATGACCCGGTTAGCCACCCGGAACAACTCTTTTAAACGGTGTTCGATCATGACCAGGGTGATGCCCTCCATCTGCAACCGTTCGATTAAGGGAATCATACTGGCGATTTCACTGGCACTCAATCCGGAAAAGACTTCATCACAAAAGATAACTTCCGGCCGTAAGGCCAGGCAGCGGGCCAATTCCAGGCGTTTTAAATAGCCGGTGGGAAGGGTTGAGGCCAGCTTGTAGGGAACAAAAGAATCCCGCTCGAAGCCGATCTCTTCCAGGATATCGATGCTGACGGTATTACGATCGCCCAATTTCCCTCCGCCGCGCCAACCTCCGGTCTGGCGGGCCCGTGGAGAAAACAAAGGTATAATCAGATTCTTGTAAGCCGGCAAGCTGTAATAGGGCCGCATGACCTGGAAGGTTCTGGTAACGCCCGAATGAGCGATCTTATGGGGCGGCCAATTGGTGATATCCCGTTGATTAAAAAAGACCCGGCCCTTATCACAATGGACAAAACCGGTAATACAATTGATTAAAGTGGTCTTCCCCGAGCCGTTCGGACCGATGACCCCCAGGGTCTCCCCCCGATTCAGGCTGAAACTTACATCTAAGAGGGCCTGGATTCCACCGAAGGACTTGCTGATCTCCTGCACGTCTAAAATAACATCCGGATTCATATCTTGATAACCTCATAAAAAGTCAAAAAGCGACTTTTTACTCGGCGGGAACGGGCTTCCCCTCTCCCGCCACTTGAAGTGAATTCAAGTGGTTCCACCCTCACCCCAGGCCGGCTCCGCTCAGACAACCCATAGCTGCGGTGATAAAGACCCCGGCGGCCTTATAAAAGGTAATATTGATTCCTGAGGCCTTGACGGCCTGATCATTGTCCTTGATCCCGCGGAAAACCAGGCCGATGTCCTTATTGACCAGACGGCGCAGGCCGAATAAAGCCACTAAAAGTACACCGAAAAGGGAATATTGTTCCACCCAGCGGCTGGGAAAACTGGCCACACCGACAATCCCTTCCGTACCCCCTAAAATATTCAAGGCCTCAATGACCCGGGCCATCAGCAAGGGGTACATGAGGGTGACAATGGAAAAATATACCCCTCTTAAAGGCAGACAGGGTAATAGAAGAACAGTGCAAAACAGGGCCCCGCCGATGGTGGCTAAGGGGATGGTAAACAAGGGAGACAACCCAAGCTTGGTATTTAAAATGGCGGCCATATAGCCTCCGACACCGACAAAAAAGGCACCGCCCAAGGAAACGAGTCCGACGAAATGGGTTAGAAAGTCGAAGCTTAAAGCCAGCAGAGCGTAGATTCCGACCATGGAAAGGACCCTCTGCCAATAGACATTGGTTATTACCAGGGGCAGGATCAGAAGCCCAACGATCAAGGCCGCTCTGGGTATCAGAAGATAGCTGATTTCCTTCCAGGAAGAAATAGCATAGATTCCGCTGGTCCGAACCTTGATGCCGCGATCGATGCGCTCTTTGCGTCCCTCTGATTTGTTCAAGATTATACCCGCTCCTCAAGTTCTTTTTGTCTGCCGAAAAGCCCGGAAGGCCGCAAGATCAAAGTGACGATAATCGCTAGCAGGGCCACAACGATCTGGAAGTGGGACTCCACATAAACCACAGTCAAAATCTGCAAAAAGCCGATTAAGAAAGCGGCCGCGATGGCCCCCACCCAACTGCCCAAGCCCCCTACGATACAAACGGCAATGGCCATGATCAGCACATTATAGCCAGCTTCCACCACGATATTGCCCAAAGGGAGCAAGGCCACAGCCGCCAGGCCGGCTAAAAAGGAGCCCAGGAACATGGCCATGACGGCCATCCGGTCGGAATCGATACCCAGCATCAGGGCCGCCCGTTCATCCTGGGCCATGGCCCTCAAGGCCAATCCGATACGATTAAAGTGGGTAAACAGCCAGAGTAAGGCAATGACGACCACCCCAATGCCGACTACCATGATCCTTTGGATGTCGACCTGGACCCCAAAGAATTCCACGCTTCCTTCGATGAACACCGGAAGGGTATAGGTCATGCCCTTAAACCCGCCCCAGCGAAGTCCTTCCAGAATGGCCAGGCCGATGGCGTAGGAGGCGATGATCTCCGAAGTGGCCATACCCCGGACCCGGATCAATATAAACCGATAGATGGCCGCCCCGATAAGGCCGGTGATGAAAAGAGATAAAAACATGGCCAGCAGATAATTCAGGTTAAGCGTATGAATCAGGCTCCAGACGATAAATCCGGTAACAATATAAAGGGCCCCATGGGCAAAGTTGGGCAGACCGGAAATTCCGTAAACCAAAGTAAACCCCAAGGCCATCAAGGCCAGGGTCATACTGTTGATGATACCGTAAACAAGGATTTCCATCTAACTCCCAAAGAGGCAGGACCTGAAATAGTATTTATAAATCCATGATGGACAAAGGATGAGGACAATGTTTTTCCTCAGAGTGGCCGAAAGAACGATCGTCGTTCATCCTTCGTGATGTCCAACTTTGAGCTTTCAACTTTCAGCTTTGAGCACTCTTTATTTCTTCATCCAGGGAGGCAACAAAATATCGCCGGTCGCGATGCTTTCCGGAAAAACCACTATTCGTTTCCCCTTTTGCCATTGAAAAATGCTCCCTACAGCGCCTTCCTTTGGATCCAGGCTGGGGATGACTTGGTGGGATTTTTGATCAAAGCGAATCCGACCGTAGACACCTATTATATCTGTCTTTTCCAGGGCAGCCACAACGGCATCCGGATCTAAGGAACCGGCCCTTTCGATAGCGTCTTTCAGCGTGTAAACAGCCTGGTAGCTGCTGGAGGTCCCATATCCTTCAGGTTCAACTTTCCATCGTTTGGCATAGGCATCATAAAATTTCATGGTCAATGGGGTGGCCTTGGACGGAACATTGCCGGCATTAACCACATTGGCAATAGAATATTCCCCCTTACCTCCGCTGGCTTTCCAGAACCCAGGCTGTTCTACAGCGGCGTTAATGGAGCCGAAAGGTAAGGCCGGGACCTTTAGGTCAAACCACTGTTTTAACAGGATGGAACTTTCCGGCATATCCATCCAGATAAGGATGACCTGGGCCCCTTCCTTCTTGGCCTTCAACAGGCCCATGGAAAAATCAGAGGTCCCGGTAGGATAAATTTCGGGTTTGCCAAGAACAGTCCAGCCTTTTTCAGCCATATTTTTGGCGATCAATTCCCCGCCTGCCCGGGCATGAGCCACATCTTGTACCATAATGAAGAGTTTGTTTAGTTTAAATTTATTCCCCACTTCTACCAGAGAGGGGATGATCTCCCCAACAACCATCCATTTGGATTCGCCGCTGATCCTGAAGCAATATTTGAATTTATCATAATTTTCAGCTACCCGGGCATGATAGGCCGGGGTCAAGACCCCGGTAGTCAGAATGGACACCTTTTTATATTTGGAAAGCAAATCCATGGCCGCCAAAGCGGCTTCGGATCGGACCGGGCCTCCGACAATAAAATCGACCTTTTTCTCTAAAATGAGTTTTTCCACGGTCAAGAGGGCATCGCTGACCGGGACTCCGGGTTCCAGGTCTCGGGTATCCATGACCGCCATCTCAAAAGGTCGCTTGGTTCCCTTCACATTGACCCCGCCTTTGGCGTTTATCTCCTCAACGGCCAGGCGCATGGCCCGCTCGGCATCCCATCCATATAGAAAGGCCGTGGCCAGGGGGGCGCCGATTACAATAGGTTTTTCAGCAGCCATGAGGGGGGAAAGTGCAAAAAAGGTCAGGATAAAAAAACAGAGGGATGTCCAGATAACTAATAATTTTGTCTTCATAATTCTCCTCCTTTTAGAATGTGGGTTAAAAACCGCTAAATCCTTTTTTTCAAGAGGAACGGGAACAACCGAAACAAATGAAACTTGCTTCTAATTTATTCCAAATTCTAAATAAGGCGAAAAACTGCTTTTCAATAAGCAGAATTAATTATCTGGTATTTATTGAGGATATATCGAATTATGTTTTTATATCAGAAAAATTTGCCAAGAACCACATCATAATTGACAACCTACCTCGTAAAAAGTCAAAAAACAACTTTTTACGAGGCGGGAAAGGGCTTCCCCTCTTCCGCCACTTGAAGTTAATTCAAGTGGTTCCACCTTCACCCCAGGCCGGGACTTAATCGTCCTCGGCCTGTTGATGGACTTTTTACAAGTCCATCATAATTCGGCCCGGTAAAAAAATTCCGGCGTTAGGAAATCCATCTCCAGGTTCACAACACGGCCCAGGGTTTGGGGAGAAATATTTTCTCATAGATGTTTAAGGCATAGCGGTCGGTCATGCCGGCGATGAAATCCGTTATCTTCTGCGGATCCACTTCCGGGGGGGATTCGGACAGACCCAGATAGTCATTCAGAAGTTTAGGGTCTTCCAGAAAAATCTGGTATAATTCACTGATCACCTTTCGAGCCTTGATAAAATCATCATGGATCCGGCCCAGGTCATAGACCCGGGCATAAAGGAATTCCCGCAATTGGATCATGGCCTGTAAGACTTCCTCCCCCATGGAAAGCCTCCGATCCTCCAAACTGTGGACAACCAGATTACGAACCATGGTATCAATCCGTTTCGAACTCCGGTCCCCTAAAACCTTCAAACAATAATTCGGGATATCCTGCGAGGAAATCACTTCCCCCCGGATGGCGTCATCCAGGTCATGGCTGATATAGGCAATGATATCCGCTGCTCGAACCACCTGCCCTTCCAAGGTCATAGCCTTCTCCGACGGGTCCTGGGGAAGAATCTCCCCTTTCCCTTTGGAGTGTTTTTCAATGCCATCTCTTACCTCCAGGGTCAGGTTCAGGCCTTTTCCGCCCTTTTCCAAATGATCCACAACCCGCAGACTCTGCAGGTTGTGGACAAAACCGCCAGGGACAATCTGATCCAGGACCTCTTCTCCGGCATGGCCAAAAGGGGTGTGGCCCAAATCGTGCCCCAGGGCCACGGCTTCGGTCAGATCCTCATTCAAGCCGAGTGCCCGGGCGATAGTCCGGGCGATTTGAGAAACCTCCAGGGTATGGGTCAATCGGGTTCGATAATGATCCCCGGTGGGAGAAAGAAATACCTGGGTCTTATGTTTCAGACGGCGGAAGGCTTTGGAATGGATGATCCGGTCCCGGTCCCTTTGATAAACGGTTCGGATGGAGCATTCTTCTTCGGGAATCTTTCTTCCCCGGCTTTCGGAACTTAAGGCCGCTCCAGGGGTCAGGATCTGTTTCTCCTTTTTCTCAATGGTTTCTCGGATGGTCATGGAAGGCCCCTGTCATCATTTGATCTTTGCCGAATCCCGGAATTATATAACTATTACCAATTTTTAATGAAAACATAAACCCTTTTCTCGAACTGCTATTTTTATTTACAAAATGACCAACCTTGTTTAATATTTAATGGTGCGAATTATCAGTCATTATATATCCAAAGAATTCTTAAAAATGACCCTGCTCTGCCTGGGGATCTTTGTTTTTATCTTCCTCCTGGTGGACATCATGGCCAAACTGTATGATTTCAATGAGGCCGGGGTCGCCCCAGGCCTTATTATCCGATATTTTATCTACACCCTCCCCTTGATCATCAAACAAATGATCCCGGTGGCCATTTTAATGGGCACCCAACTCACCTTCGGTTTTTTTTCAAAAAATAATCAACTCATCGCCTTTAAATCCAGCGGCATCAATATGATCCGCCTGTCTTTTCCGATCATTCTGCTTTCCTTGGGCTCCACTGTTTTTCTTTTGATCCTGGGGGAAATCTTGGTCCCTTTTAGCCAGGCCCGGGCCCAGGAGATCTGGAATTATCAGGTGAAAAAAATCGAACCCCGCGCCGTCCTGCTCCAGGAGAAAATTTGGTACAAAGGGGATCAAGCCATTTATTCCTTTCAAAATTTTAATTTTAAAGATCAATCGGCAGAGGGGGCAACCCTCTATTTTTTTGATTCCCAGTTTAATCTAAGGTCCCGGATGGACGCTGAAAACGTGATCTGGAAAAATGGGGTCTGGATTTTTAAAAACGGCCTTTCCCAAACCTTTCAGCCGGATGGTTCTTATCTCCAGACCCCCTTCGCTGAACAAGCCCTCCGCCTCCCGGAATCCCCTGAAGATTTCCGATATCAAGAAAAAACCAGTGAGGAAATGACCTATCCGGAGCTTAAAGCCAGCATCCAAAAGATACAACGAGAAGGCTATGATGCGACCCGCTATATTGTGGAGAAACAGGTCCGTCTGGCCTTCCCGGTCGTCTGTTTGATCATGGCCATTTTCGGAATCGCTTTGGCCCTGCGCAAAGAGAAAGGCATCGGAATCGCGCAAGGTATTGTCGTCAGCTTATTGGTGGCCTTTAGTTACTGGATCATTTTCAGTTTTTCTCGATCCCTGGGATTCAACGGCATATTCCCCCCCCTTTGGGCCGCCTGGTCTTCCAATATCCTGTATTTATTTATCGGCGGTTATCTGCTCCTGAATATTCAGCAATGATAGCTATCAGTTTCCCCACCCTTCTGAGAAAATCCTTACCACTGGTTTATGCCCTGGCTTTACTATTGACCCTGTTGATTGTTTTTATCGGTTTCTCCACTTCCAAAAAAATTCATAGGGTCGTCACCCAGCAGTTTAATACCCAACAACTGATTCTGGCCCGAAAGATCTCTGATCAAATTCAAAACCAGATAGCTTATCTTCAGACTTCCCTTTTAGGACTGCGTCAGGTCTGGGAATTGGAAGGGGGGAAAGAAATCCATCACCCGGAAAAAATATTTCTCCCTTTTCAAAAATTGACGACTGGAGATTTACTGGCCATTCTGGCTCAGGACCATGAGGGCCGGATTATCACCCAGGTCCGTGACCCGAGATGGAATCCGACAGAAATCCCCTTGCCTAAACCAAAGTCTCTCGATCGCTACCAGGAATCCGACATCCTCGGCAACCGGGTCTGGGTAGGAAAGACTTTCGCCCTGGAAGGAAAATGGATCCTGCCTCTGGCTGTTCCTTTCAAAAACAAAACAGGGCCCAAGGCTGAAATTGCAGGGGCTCTGGTCTTTATCGTCGATGCCATTCAGGTCGCCAGCGAGGCTGACCGCGGCGTTATCTCCGGCAGTTCCGGTTATCCCTGGATCATTAACAGCGAGGGGATTTTCCTTGATCACTTTGATCCGAATTTTATCGGCAAAAACATCTTTGTGGTTCGCGGCCTAAAGAATCCTAACATTTCCTACCAAAAAATAGATGACCTGACCCGGGAAGAGCTCTTAAAAAAAAAAGAGGGGACCTCAACTTATGTTACCGGTTGGCATCGTCAATCAATAGCCGTAACGAATAAACTGGTCGCTTATACGCCGATCCCTTTTTACGAGACGCCGGATCGAAATAGGCGCTCCAAACCGATGATGGCCTCCGAATTCTGGTCGGTAGCCGTGGTCGCCCCCCTGGAAGAAGTTTCGGGTCTGGTTCGGAACCTCAATTATTACCAGGCCGTTTTGATTGGGATCTTTCAATTGATCATCATTGGGAGTACGGGGCTTTTTGTTTTTATCTCTAATCGCTGGTCCCGCTATCTCAAAATCGAGATCAATAAAAAAACCGAAGAACTCAAAAAGTCACAGGAAAAGCTGATCCAATCCGAAAGACTGGCCGCGGTAGGCTCCATGGCCAGTCATGTCTCGCATGAAATCAAGAACCCGTTGATCGCCATCGGCGGTCTGGCCCAACAGCTAAAACGAGCTCCGGTCCTCGGGGAAAAGGAAAAAGGGAAGCTGGATTTGATCACCTCTGAAATCAGCCGTCTGGAAAAAATCCTGGTGGAGGTCCGGGATTTTACCCGCCCCACCACCCCCTACAAAATAAAAACCCGGCTTGATCCGATCATTTTAGACCTGATTCAACTCTTCAGTCCTTTATTGGCCGAACAGCAAATAAAAATTAATACCCGGCTGGCCCCCAATCTTCCAGAATTCCCCTTTGATCCGGAACAGATCAAGCAGGTTCTCCTTAACCTAACCAAGAATGCGGTCGAGGCCATGCCGGAAGGGGGGACCTTAACCCTTCTAACCGAAAGGGACGGCGGATCCGTTTTGATTCGAGTTTCGGATACCGGGAAGGGGATAGACCCCAAGATCAAAGAGAGCCTGTTTCGTCCCTTTATCACCACTAAAAAGAAAGGAACCGGTCTCGGGTTGGCGGTTTCCTATAAAATCATCCAGGACCATAATGGAGACATTCAGGTGACCTCCTCGGAACAGGGAACGACGATGACGGTCATATTACCGGTGGAGGAAGGGTGAGCTTGGAAGATGAGGATTAAGGACTAACCAAACCTATTTGAAATATTGAATCGAAAGTGAGAGATAAATTCTCAGATTTATGATTTTAGAATCTTAGGCAAGTGAAGGAAGAAGATAGAGGATACTTGCCGATTTCATATTCCGGAATCAAGAATAAAAAATTGCGACTCCAGGAGAAAATTCATGAAAATGACCCTGTTCGATAATATTATTAAACGGCATCTCTGGGATAAAAAACAAATATCCGGCGAAACCCTGCCCCTGAAGGTGGACCAGGTCCTGACGCAGGATGCTACCGGGACTATGGTCTATCTGCAGTTCGAGGCCATCGGAAAATCCCGGATCCAAGTCCCCTTGGCGGTTGCTTACGTGGATCACAACACCCTGCAGGCCGATTCTCGGAACCCGGATGATCACCTCTATCTTCAAACCGCGGCCGCCCGATACGGAGCCTTTTTCTCCCCGGCCGGAAACGGAATTTGTCATCAAATCCATTTGGAACGTTTTGCCAAACCGGGGCAAATTTTGCTGGGTGCGGACAGTCATACCCCCACCGCCGGGGGCCTGGGTATGCTGGCCATGGGCTGCGGAGGATTGGATATTGCAGCGACCATGGCTGGTTTTCCTTATAATCTGGTTCGCCCCAAAACCAGGCGAATTTGGCTGACCGGCCGATTGAACCGCCCTTGGGTCTCGGCTATGGATGTAGCCTTGGAAATGCTCCGTCGTCTGACGGTGCGGGGGGGCGTGGGTTGGGTCAACGAGTATTATGGACCGGGCTGCCTTGATCTTTCGGCACCCGAACGAGCCACGATATGCAACCTGGGCGCCGAACTGGGAGCCACTTCTTCCCTTTTTCCCAGTGACGGGATTACCCGTTCTTTTCTCGAATCGCAAGGCCGGGCCGGGGACTGGCGGGAGCTTCTGCCTGATTCGAACGCCGTCTATGATGAAAATATGGAGATCAATCTGGGACAGCTGGAACCTCTGGTGGCTAAGCCCTTCAGCCCCGACCAGGTGGTGCCTCTGAAAGAATTAACCGGTTTAAAAGTGGACCAGGTTTGTATCGGCAGTTGCTCAAATTCCTCCTACGCCGCTTTAAAATCAGTGGCGGCCCTGCTGTCAGGAAAAACCATAAATCCCCATACCAGCCTCCTGATCAATCCGGGCTCGCGTCAGGTCCTGCAATCCCTGGCTGCTGAAGGAGACCTTTTTAATTTAATCGCTTCGGGGGCCCGTATTCTCGAATCCGCCTGTGGTCCCTGTATCGGTATGGGAGGCGCCCCTCCCGAGGGGGGGATCTCTTTCCGGACCTACAATCGGAATTTTAAAGGCCGAAGCGGAACCCTTTCAGCCCGGGTCTACTTGTGCAATCCGCTGGTCGCCGCCTGGATTGCCCTGAAAGGAGAAGTGGTTGGTCCTCGCCGGACCAAAATTTCTATCCCGCTAAAAGAAAATCCTCCTCAAACTACCTGGCCTGACCCCTGGATCCAACCGCCTGCTAAAAACCCGAGCCAGGTAAAGATCATCCGGGGTCCCAATATCAAGGCCATACCCTCCCAAAAACCCCTGCCGGATTCTTTGAAGGTGTCGGTTTTGATGAAGACCGGGGATCACATTTCCACCGATGATATCCTTCCCGGCGGGTCAGAGGTTTTGCCTTTCCGGTCGAATATCCCGGCCATTTCCCGATATACCTTTTCCCGGCTGGATGGGAGTTTTGCTCAAAGGGCCAGGGAAGCCAAGGGAGGAATCATTGTCGGAGGAGAAAATTACGGACAGGGTTCGTCCAGGGAACATGCTGTTCTGGCCCCTATGTTTCTCGGTATTCAAGCCGTATTGGTCAAATCTTTTGCCCGCATTCATTTAAGTAATCTGATCAATTATGGGATCCTTCCCTTGCTTTTTAACAATCCCAATGATTTTGAGCTTATTGACCAGAATGACCTGCTTGAATTTGATAAACTAAAAATGACTATACGGAGAGGACAGAAAATCAGGGCCCTCAATCTTACAAAAAAAATTGAGATCATCCTCAACGCCCCGGTCCCAAGGGAAAAAATAGAAGTCCTCTTTGCCGGAGGATTGTTGCCCTATCTGAAGAAATGAGTTCCAAGGCTGGGGATTAGAGACTTCTCAGAAGGGGCCTCTTTTTCCCCTCCTTCCAGTGGAAAAACGGTGTCGGGTGATGAGGATTTAAGAATGGCTATTTTTTGGGGATCGGAGATAATCAGGTCAAACTCATAGTTTTTTAATAATTGGATGGCCTGGGGAATGGTAACCCGCGAAAATATTTTAACATCCTCTTGAATAACCCAATAGGTGACTTGATAGTCCTGGTCTAAATAGAAAATTAACTTAGGGTCCATGATTTTTTTTTACCTTTTCAAAACAGTTAAAGGGTTAATAATCCCAAAAACAACTGGTCCCCTATTCAATTGTATTCCCCGGGGGAAATGAAAAAAAGGAATCTTTTTACATCTTGGTCAGATCGCTGAAACAGGGTTTTCAACGATCGGACATTCTTGGCAGCGGGAAAGTCCTTGAGAAATGAAAAAATTGAAAAGGTCCTCCACCCTAAAGTTCTCCACCTTTCTCCGGTGAGCCGCTTTACGTCGCTTAAGACAGGCTTTTTGTGATATCTTCAGGTTTCCAGGTTGAAAAGGGCAGTCGATCATTTTATCCTGGTTTAAAGAATAATATTCCTTTATCAAAAGATCGGCTTGGGCCATTGCATTCCTCCTCGGTATAGTCCCTCTCCTCTCTTACAGGGATCATCAGGCCTTTTTCTTTCGTCCCCAGGCCACAGGATATTTTGCTGATCGGGCCTGTTTTTAAAAGAAAGGTTTTCAGTTTTCGAGCAAGAAAAGAGACCTTGCCCGGTTTTTTAGCATAATAAATGCAAAACATGTGCCATAAATCCGAATTTATTTTTTTTTAATATTTCAATAAGTTATTTTTTGGGCCATCAGGGCTTGGAGGGGCCCATACACAAAAAAATGTTAAATATCATAATATTATTGATATACAGTCATAAAATTAACACCAGGATATATTTAGAGATTGAATCTAAAAAATAAGACGGATGAAGACCAGTCACCGTACCTCCGGCAGAGCCGGAGGCTTGAAAATATTAGCCCCTCAAGGGGGGCAACCCAAACCCCGTAAATCCGTCTCCCCGGCGAAAGCCGGGGTCCAGGTTATTCTTAAGCCCGGAAAGTTCCTGGATTCCGGCTTTCGCCGGAATGACGGCCCAGAGGTTGATTCATTCTCGATAAATATTTCTGCCCGGGTATTGGAAAAATTGTTGATACGCTTTCATTGAATATTGTCCAATTCTTACTCCCGGAATTGTCAAACTTTGAGTGTCCCCCGGCAAAGCCGGGGTTTACCCAAAAGAAATATGGTACTTGACAGGATCTTTGATTGTTCCGATAATGGAATCGGAAGTTAAATATTCAGGAAGGGAGGGAATCTCTTGGCAAAACATAAAAAGATTGAACGGGTCCGGGAAATTGAACGAAGACGACAACGCCGTGAAAAGAGGAAAAAGTTGGCGGCAAAGGCGGTCAAAGAAGCAGCGGCCGGTCCCCAAGCTTAAAATGATATAACTCCAATAAATAAAAAGACTTTATAAATAATTTGGGATGCCGGAAGAAGGAAACGAAAAGAGACCTTTGAAAAATGTTCAATTTTGTTCAAGGTCAAGGAAGACGAAAATTTTAACCGGAGGAATACATTTAGTATTTCGAGGATTGAAATTTGAGTCTGAGGCAGAGATTGAGCAAAAAGGGAGCGTTTTTCAAAGGTCTCCGAAAGACAAGGGATGATTTTTGAACAACGTTTTAGGCAAAGCGGTCGTTCTTCGTCCTTCCTCCATTGGCATCTTGCCACCCGAATCGTTCCTCCTCTTTTTTTCCACGTTCCGAAATGGAAAATCGTCCCCCATCCTTCAGCCGGTATCCAACCTTCGATATCAGGTCCCTTCCCCAGAGACCGTCTGCCCATAGGATTCCTCAATTGTTTTTACCAGACGGGTCAGCAGGGAATTAGTCGGCACCGGAATCCCATACCTCTGCCCCTCACGCAAAATCACTCCGTTAAGAAAATCAATTTCGGTCTTTTTTTTCTTTAACACATCCTGGAGCATGGAAGAAACATTGGCGCTGGTGAGCTGACAGACTTTTTTAACCTGGTCCAGGGGATCGGAGTAGATGAATTCAATGCCTTTCTTTTCCCCAACCCAAAGGCCTTCTTGAACGGCTTCCTCCAAGATTTCCTTCGTCCCTGAGTATTCAATAAGTCTCCCATTCGGCAAATGGGTCAGCGCGGTCAAGGCATTGATCCCGATATTGATTAACAATTTACTCCAGATCAAATTTTCAATCTTGGGCACCACTTTGGTGGCAAAACCGGCCTTATCCAATAACATTTTCACTCGGTTTAAATAAGGGTCTTTCTCTGGATCGCTCTCACCCTGGGGGAATCCATAGCCGATAAAGGTATCTCCCTGTCCGGCATGGCGCACCTGACCGGGGCCCAGACTGGTAGCCCCGTGTGAGGTAATCCCGGCCAGGATTTTTTCTTTGGGTAGGAATTCCCCCAGGGTTTCCACGTTTCCCACACCATTCTGGAGGGTCAAAACCCATGGGCCAGGTCCAAGATGCTCAAGGATCTGAGCAACGGTGCGGGTATCATAGGCCTTGACACAGACCAGTATCAATTCGGTTCCCTGCAAATCCCCTGGATTCAAGGTAACCGGAATTTTGACTTGAAGGGCCCCTTGAAGACCTTCGATGATCAATCCCTGCTGATTGATGATTTCGACTCGCTCCGGGTTATGATCCAAAAGCAGGACCTCATTCCCGGCCTGAGCTATTTTTCCGGCCAGAAGACAACCCATAGCCCCAGGGCCGACAATCCCAATCCTCATTGGCATCTCCTTGTTACAATTTAAATAAGTTATTTAAAATTATATTGTTATAATATAAATTCGACAATTCATCTTAACTTTTTTAATCACCCCAATTTCAAATAGCTTTATTTTTTGACGAAACCGTAAAAAGTTGCCGAAAGCCCACGTCCGTCATTCCTGTGAACACGGGAATCCAGTGTTTTAATTGGTTAGGCAGGGCCTGGATTCCCGCCTGCGCGGGAATGACGGCTTTTTACAGGTCCATCATTTTTTAATTTCCCTTTTTTCTTGACCCTTATCCCGCTCAACTCTTTAGCTTCCATTACAAAGGTATGTTCGGATGATGGAAATTTGACCGCTTCAACCTCTTTTTTATAGGCTTGAACCGCTTCTTTAATTATCGGAAATAACTTTATGTATTGTTTTACAAATTTTGGAGTAAATCTTTCAAACAGACCCAAAAGGTCATTGGTTACCAGAACTTGCCCGTCACATTCCGGGCCGGCCCCGATTCCGATAGTTGGGATTCGTAAGGATTTGGAAATCAAACCGGCTAATTTATCAGGGATGCATTCCATGACAATGGAACAAGCCCCGGCTTCTTCCAGGGCCAAGGCCGAGTCCAATAGCCGTCGGGCCGAGACGGCATCTTTCCCCTGGACTTTGAAGCCCCCTAACTGGCCTGCGGTTTGAGGAGTCAGTCCGATATGGGCCATTACTGGGATTCCGGCCGAAACAATAGCCCTGACGGTTTCGGCGGCCTCCAGTCCCCCTTCCAGTTTCACGGCATCGCACCCGGCCTCCTTTATAAAACGACCGGCATTTCTGATGGCCTCTTCCCGGCTGATATTGTAGGACATAAAAGGCATATCCCCGACGATAAAGGCATATTGCACACCTCGGCGAACGGCCTTGCAATGATGAATCATTTCATCCATGGTCACCGGAACGGTGGAGTCATATCCCAGAACCACCATACCCAGCGAATCGCCCACCAGGATCATATCGATCCCTGATTGATCAATAAAAGAGGCCAAAGCAAAATCATAAGCGGTTAGCATGGTGATCTTTTTGCCTTCCTTCTTTTTGGCCAGCAAAGCTTGAGGAGTCACTTTTTTTCGTTCCATAAAACCCTCCTAAATTGGTAAAAATTTTTAATAGCCCGGCTTGAAGATCTTTGGAATTCTAAATTGGGAATTCGATGGTTTGGATTCAGGGGGGTTTAATAAAAAACCCCGGACAAAGTCCGGGGTTTTTTAACATCCATCTCCCGTCCCAGTCCATCTTCTGGATCCAAGCGGTATTTTATTAAATGCTATAGACTTTCGGCTCTCGAATAAGGCAAGAATGAAAAGCTATTTGCCTTGATCCTAAATTTCGCTGAAAACGAAAAGGGTCCTTTATCTTATTTGCCGGCTGCCAACTTGGCGGCCTTGACCGTGTTTTTCATCAGCATGGTGATAGTCATCGGTCCAACTCCGCCCGGAACCGGGGTAATCAATCCGGCTTTTTCCTTAACGGCTTCAAAGTCAACATCTCCGGCCAGGATGGCCTTACCGGAATCGCTCATACCGATCCGATTGACCCCGACGTCAATAACCGCAGCCCCTTCTTTTACCCAGTCGGCCTTGACATATTTGGCCACACCGGCAGCCACAATTAGAATATCGGCCCGGCGGCAATGTTCAATGACCTTCTCGGGGGGGGTCCCGGTATGGACGATGGTCACTGTGGAGTTGGCCCCTTCTTTTTTCTGCAGCATGATATTGGCGATGGGTTTTCCAACAATATTGGACCGACCCACAACCACCAACTCGGCCCCTTTGGTCTTGACACCGGAACGGACCAGGAGTTCCTGAATCCCGGCTGGTGTGCAGGGCAGGTAATCGGCCTCCCCAATCATCAGTTTGCCAACATTGACCGGATGAAAACCATCCACATCCTTTTTAGGATCGAGGGCATAAAGGATGTTGGTCTCATTGACCTGTTTAGGAAGAGGTAGTTGCACCAGTATGCCGTGAATTTTTGGATCTTTATTATATTTATCGATCAGGGACAACAGGGCTCCTTCGCTGATATCGGCCGGCTGATTGTCCTGAATAGAAAAAAAGCCTAATTCTTTGGCCGTTTTTTGTTTACCGGTGACATAACTGACCGAGGCCGGATTTTCTCCAACCAAGATGGTCACCAATCCGGGAACGACCCCCGTACGGGACTTTAAATCCTCCACCTCCTGCTTTAATTCTTCTCTAATTTGCTTAGCTACTTCAGCCCCGCTGATAATTTTTGCGGCCATGAACATCTCCTTTCAAATCTGATTTGAATATTTCTATCGCGAACTCCCACCTGTTTTATTATCAAAATTACAGGTCAGGAGTCAATAAAAATAAAATTTACTCTCCGTCCCAAATATGATAAGTAATATTATTGAGTCCGGTTTTAACAGAGGAGGGAGTCTTATCTCTGGGGAGGTTCCCCAAAGGGATGCGACCCCTTCCGGAACAATCCCGACCGGGATGAGATTGGGTCGGTAAGGGAGATGGATTGTTTTTAGAGGGCAGCTCCTACAACAAGGCCCTGACCCCAAATTTCAATTAGACTTGCCTAAATTTTATGCGTGGTATTCTGCTCAAATGGCTGGTCAACACCCTGGCCCTATTAGTAACCGCCTATGTCGTCAAAGGAATCCAGGTTACGGGGGCGTCTTCTCTGATTCTGGCCGCCGCCCTGCTGGGCATTCTTAATGCCCTTATTCGCCCCATCTTGATTATACTGACCTTGCCTATCAATATCATCACCTTGGGGCTTTTTACCTTGATTATTAACGGTGCTATGCTCTGGTTTGTCTCATTGATTATCAAAGGATTTGTGATCCAAGGTTTTTGGCCGGCGATAGTCGGGGCCTTGATAATCAGCCTGGTCAGTTGGCTTTTTAATTGGCTCGTACGTTAAAACCGTTTTGCATCAAGGGCAAAAAACCCTGGGAGAAAAACACCTGTTTTATCAAAAGTTCGCCTGTTAAACCGTCATGTCACGCCAGGGACGTGACACCAGCCGGTCGGCTTTGCCGACCTAAGGGGCTTCCGTACGGAAGCCGGCATGAAAATAGGGCTGGGCGATGGTATACTCGAAATCTATTTTCGTATTAAACCTAAAACTTAAGAAAAAGTAAATTGGGACCGAAAATACTTTTAAGGGAGTCTCTCCCCCCGATCACAAAAGGTTTGTTCTAAAAAAATTAAAAAGGACATCAACATTGGCTCAAATAGACGCTTTTTTTAAATTAATGCATGAACAGGGGGCTTCGGACCTGCATCTTTCTTCCGGCTCTCAGCCAATTCTCCGGATACGGGGAGAACTGGAACGGATAAAATATGCCGTCTTGGAGGATGATGCCCTGAAAACCCTCCTCTATGAAATTACCCCTGAAGAAAAGATTAAACTATTTGAAGAAACGGGCGATCTTGATTTTGCCTATGAAATTCCAGGGCTGGCCAGATATCGAGCCAACTATTTCCGCCAGCTCCATGGAGTAGGTGCGGTCTTCCGGGAAATACCAAGCAAGATCGCCACCATAGAGGAATTGGGTCTCCCTCTGGTCATAAAACGGATGGCTTTATTACCCAAGGGACTGGTTTTGGTTACCGGCCCGACCGGAAGCGGAAAATCAACCACCCTGGCGGCCATTATCGATCAGGCTAACCGTGACCGTAAAGATCATATATTGACCATAGAAGATCCGATCGAATTTGTTCATCAAAATATTAATTGCACGGTAAATCATCGGGAAGTCGGCCGACACACCCGATCTTTTGGGGCGGCCCTTCGAGGGGCCCTGCGGGAAGACCCGGACATTATACTGGTAGGGGAAATGAGAGACCTGGAAACGGTTTCCCTGGCCATCGAAGCCGCGGAAACCGGGCATCTGGTTTTTGCCACCCTCCATACCATCAGCGCCTCCAAAACCGTCGATCGGATCATTGAGGTCTTCCCTTCCGATCAGCAGGCTCAGATTCGGGCCACCTTGGCTGATGCCCTGCGGGCGGTCCTTTCCCAAACCCTTTTCAAGCGGATCGACCGAAAAGGGCGGATAGCCGCGCTGGAAATTCTGATCGCCACCCATGCCGTGCGTAATTTGATCCGTGAAGGAAAGACTTTCCAAATTCCTTCGGTGATTCAAACGGGCAAAAAGTTTGGGATGCAAGCGCTGGATGATGCCATTATGGATTTTTTGAAAAAAGGGTGGATTTCAGGAGAAGAAGCCTATATTAAGTGTATCGACAAAGAGAAATTTAAATCCTTTGCGGGAGATCTGGTCACTGATTTTAAGGAAATATAAGAACAGGGTGTGTCTAAATGATTGAACCTTAGAGATGCTGTCCTCAATGGCCGTCGAACTTAATCTGTTTTTCCGGCATCCGGTATCGGGTATCCGGGATCATCATTAAGGAGCAACAACCCATGCGTCTGGCAGAACTTGATTTCATCCTGTCCAAGATCGTTGAGAATTACCCTCAAATTTCGGATATCAACTTAACCGTCGGGCGTCCGTTCCAAGTGGAAGTGTACGGGAGCCTGGTGCCGGTTCACTTAAACTTATCGACCCAAGTCTTAACCCCCTTTCAAACCGAAGTTATTGCACTGAATCTGTTACGTTCGGACCGCCGGAAAATTGAAACCTTGCTTAAACAAGGTTCCTGCGATCTTTCCCACGCCATCCTGGATAAGGTGCGATTCCGGGTCAGCGTTTTTTCTCAAAAGAATAACTACAGCATCATCATGCGTAAGCTCCCGGTCGACATTCCCACGGTTGACAGCCTGGATCTGCCCCGGGTATTTAAAAAAATGGCCCGGGAAAAAAACGGAATTGTTTTTTTCACCGGGGCCACCGGCTCCGGAAAAACCACTTCCCTGGCGGCTATCCTGGATGAGATCAATGAAAACGATGCGGTTCACGTCATCACCTTGGAAGATCCGGTAGAACTGGTTCATAACCACAAGAAGGCGACTTTTAATCAACGGGAATTGGGGGCCGATTTTGATTCATTTTCCCATGGGCTGCGGGCCGCTTTGCGTCAAGCCCCCAAAGTCATCCTGGTGGGAGAGATCAGGGATCGGGAAACCATGGAAATCGCTCTGACGGCGGCCGAAACCGGTCACCTGGTGTTAACCACCCTTCATACCATCGATGCCACCCAGACCCTGAACCGGATTTTGGGCTTTTTCGATCAGGAAGAGGAAAGGCAGATTCGAATCCGTCTCTCCGGTGCCCTGCGCTGGGTAGTCAGTCAACGACTCCTGCCACGAATCGATCAAGGACGAGTGGCCGTCTTTGAGATCATGCTGAATAATCTCCGCGTCCAAGATCTCATCCTTCATGGAGAATCGGCCGATAAAACCTTTTATGAAATTATGGAAACCAGTCAACCCTTTGGCTGCCAAACCTTCGACCAGGATATTATTGAAAAATTTGAGAAGGGAATTATTTCCGAAGAAACCGCCCGCCTCTTCGCTTCGAAGAGGGCCATGGTTCAGCGGGGTATGGATCAGATTAAAAGCCGCCGCGGGGAAAAGACAACCACCATAAAAGATCTGGCTTTGGATCAGGAATATCTAAAATAAAGAAAGAAAAAAAATGGACCGGTTATGGACAGCACCAGAAAAGAATCCTTTAGCCAATAGAACCGTATTAATGGCCGTTCAACCCCTCTGGCTTGACACTTTGATCAAGGCCATTCAGGAAGAGGGGGGGCATCCCCTGCCGGTCAATAATGAGGAAGAGGTTTTTTCCTGCCTTCAATTTGAACAACCCGAGTTTTTTATTCTTTCAGAGGGCTTGGGGCGGGAAGGTTCCCAGTCAGCTTCCCTTCTGGAATATATTCAAAAAATGCCCGCCGGCCAGAGAAGGGAGATTTTTGTGGTCTGGGTCGGCCGGAATGTCAAACCGGGAGATATGCTGTCCGCCTTTTCTTACAGCGTCAACTTGGTGCTTCAACCGGAACAACTTCCGGAAATGACCAGGCTGATGAAAAAATCATGGTCCCAATGGAAGGACCTTTACCAGGTTTTTCTTCAGACCCGTCTTCAGTTAGCCGGGACTTAATAACACTCCGGCGACCGCCTTCAGGTAAGGAATTTTTTCAAAGCGCTCGATGAGGGTCGGGCACTAATCCATCCTTATAGCTTCATCGAATATGAAAATACAACAGCGGCACCTTCGTTTACAAAATTGCCTTCAGACCATCCTGGAAGTCCATGAGTTTATGGGAGGGCAGGCTATCCATCTGGATATTGTCCGTCAACTGGAAAACCTAAGAGAATTGATCGCTCACTTTCAACCTGAATTTCTCAGTGAGCAGGATTTGGAGAAAATTGAAGAATCCACCAATCACCTCCTTCGAGAGTTAACCAAGATTTTCTACCTGAAAAAATTAGGCATGCTTCACAGCGGGTATTACCATTGATAAGTTCGTAAAAAATCGTCATTCCCGCGCAGAGCCTGTCCTCGACCTGATCGGGGACGGGAATCCAGACAAACTTTAAGTAATTAAAAAACTGGATTCCCGTTTCCACGGGAATGACGCAAACGGGCCTTGGGCGACTTTTTACGAATCCATCATCATTAACGATTTCGAATTTCCGATTTTGGAATGAGGAATTTGAGACCCGGGACCTTTTCGCTTTTTTTATTTCGTAATACGCAATCGCCCCTTTTTATTCCCACCGGGTCTGGTAGCCGCAGGACTGATCCACCTCGACCATAATCGCATTGAGCCGGTTTTCTAATTCCTGTTGCAAGGCTTCCATTTCCAGCTCATTACAATCTGGAGGAATAGTCAGGGGGGTACCGTAGTTGATAAAGACTTCGCTGAAAGGACGGGGGATCATGGTCTTATCCCAAGTTTTTTCCAAGGTCAGGGGCCTTGGAGACGACCATATAATGGGAAGCAAGGGGACACGGCTCCTTTTAGCCAGTAACAAAAGACCTCTCTTGGCCTTGAAACGGGGACCCTGGGGTCCATCCAAAACGGTGCTGCAAATCCGGTTTCCCGCTTTTAAATGACGAATCATTTGGATCAGGGCTTTCCCCCCCCATGTTGGGAGGAGCCCCTGACTGGAATAACACCGCATTTTTGTGCAAACCGGGTCAGATATTCCCCATCCTGACTTCGGCTGAACATGACCACAGGATGTAAGGGACCATAATAATAGCAAAAAAAGATGGAGGCCCGATGCCAGGTCACCGCGATAAACTGGCGGTCCCCCAGGAAAAACTCTTTATGGAGGTCCCCTCGTAATAACCTTATTCGACACGTATTAAACAAGGTTTTTATAAAAAGGATGGCCAGGGTAATCAGAGCGCCCGAAGCCCATCGTTTCGCTGTGGTCAGGTCCATAGGGACCTAATTTTCTTTCTTGGGGAAAGGGATTTTATGAAATTCGACCCCTTCTTCTTTTAATATTTTTTCCTCCTCGGTGGTTGAAGATCCCCGAATATTTCTTTTATCGGTAACCCCGTAATGCATTTTTAAGGCTTCTTTGGTAAAATCGGTCCCCACCTCTTCGAAATTATCTTCAATAAATTTATAAAATTGCTGAACTTGTCCGGCCGCAAGATCAACGGCTTCCTCTTCCTTTGAAAAACGGGGAGACCGTTTGATGGCTACCGGAGATAAAACCTGATTGATTTGATTGTCATCACAGACCGGACATCGAATTTCACCGGCTCCTTTTTGGCGATAAAAAGCCTCTGAATTGCCAAACCAGCCTTCAAAAAAATGTTCGTTCGCGCATTGTAAATCAAGGACCATCATAATGAATTACACCAGTTTTTCCTGAATATTCTATTCTGCTAATTGTAACACTTCGGCCCATTTAAAGACAATCTTCAGAATTAAGATTTCAAATAGTTTTCTTTAAATCTTCCCCTGGATCAATAACTCCTTCAACACCATCCGAATATCCAGGCCTTTTTCCTTTAATCCCTGAAGTCCGTAATTCATATTGGCCTCCAGGACCATCCACCCTTTATCGGGAGTATGGCACAGATCCAATCCTACGTCTTCAAAATTGCACATCCGGGTGACCTGGACGGCAAAAGCCAGGGCCTCATCGGGTATCCCGTTGAAGCGGATGGAAGCTCCCTGGGCCAGATTATTCCTGAATTCCCCACGTGGGGCGACTTTCCAATAGGATAGGATGACCTGATGATTAATCAGGATCACCCTCAGATCTCGATCCAAGGGAAGATATTCCTGAATATAGGCCACCGGGGACCGGACCAGATAACGTCTTAGCTCTTCGTCATTACGGATCAGAAAAACCCCGCATCCCATCGAAGATCCCCGGGGGATCTTGGCGATGAACGGAAGGGGAAAATCCTTTAAAATTCTTTTTTTTTGCTGCCCGAAATAGACGCGCGTCCGGGGATGAGGAATCTGCAGAAAGTCAAACAAGGTGGTCTGTTTGATCTTGTCTCCTGAATAAACATAGGTTTCCCTGCCGGGGAAAATAGCCTTCCGCATAGTCATAAACAAATCAACATAAAACGGTGTCGGGTAATAGATCTTTTCGGCGGCCTTTATCTGCTGTTTTTCCTCCGGGGTATAATCGGAAAAATTGGGTTTGGCCTGGATGATCGCTACCCCCGGGCACTCTTTATACCGATGACTGAAGGCGATACGTAATCCGTTAGTCATAAAAAAAAATCCGGGATTATTTCATTTTAGTCTGAAAATAGATAAAAGGTCAAAGTCGTTTATCTCTCGCCCGCTTCGCCCTGAACACCATGCAGTGCAGGGCTTCGATCGAGAGCGCAGAGGATCCAGAGAAACCATTAACAGGTCTGAATCCCTGAGAAGAGGATTCAGACCCTCGTACTCGGCCCTTGGCAAGGATCGCATCAGCGCTGGACCGGTTTTTCATTGCGGTCCCCTCAACCGCAATGAAAAAATCAATTCGTCCTCAGTGATCTCTTTGGGCCCTAGCGGAGCGGGCGAGAGATGGTTTTGCGGTGGAAGCCGTATTGGAATACTCGGACCGTTCTCCTAAATCAAAATTATCTTATGATCGACCGACGGGGATAGAATCCGGCCTTAACCGTTGCATTGGGTCCTACGATGCTCTTCGGTCCCAACAGGGTTCCGGGATTGGTGACCGAATTGCACCCGGTTTCCGTATGATCGCCCAAAACAGCCCCGAACTTCCTGAGCCCGGTGTCGTAGATTTTGCCGAGGCCCCTCAACTGAATGGTGTTACCAACCATTTTTAGGTTAGCGAGTTTGGTTCCGGCCCCCAGGTTACAATTTTTTCCCAAAAGACTGTCTCCAATATAGGCAAAATGACCGGCCTTGGCCCCGTCAAGCATAACGGAATTTTTCATTTCGGTTACATGGCCAACCACGCAACGATCTCCCACCAGGCATCCGCCGCGAAGATAGGCCCCCTGGCGGACCTCGGTTTGCCGGCCGATAATGGTCGGTCCTTGAATATAGGCACCGGGTTCCACCACGGTCCCCGGCCCTATCTGAATATCTTTGCCGAGCAAGGTAATACCCCCAAACAACACGATGGCTTCTTTCAGTTCCTGTTTCTCATAAACAACCTTGAATTGCCCTTTAGTGGCATCTCCGGGAATAATAGATATCCCCTTCTCCAAAACACTTCCCTGATAAATAACAGCCATTCGGGGTAAAAAAAAGCCTTCCAGGGATAGCCCTTCCAGGTTGGAAACCGCCCTGGACCTCAAGTAGGGTTTTATCTTCGGCAAAACTTCCCAGATCTGTTCAACCTCAGAGAAGAGTTCCGGGTGTTCCCAATCCGAATAATCAAAAAAATCCAATGGACTGAACATAAGACCATCCTTTTTAGCTGACCGCTCATAGCTATGAGCTATGAACTACCAGATATACCTGACGGGTACGCCCTGTTCTATTAAATAGTCTTTGATTTGACGAATGGTAAACGCCCCATAATGGGTCATGGAGGCGATCAGGGCCGCATCCGCCTTCCCCTCTACTAAAACCCGGCTGATATGTTCCGGGAGACCGGCCCCGCCGGAGGCAATGACGGGTATGGAAACGGCTTCAGAAATCAAGGCCGTCAAATCCATTTCATAGCCTTTTTGAGTCCCATCGGCATCAATGGAATTCAGACATATTTCGCCGGCCCCCAGGCGCGCCACCTCTCTGGCCCACCACAAGGCATCTATCCCGGTAAAGGTCCGGCCCCCATGAATGACCATCTCATATCCTGAGGGAACGGCTGAACGGATCGGGACTTTTTTGACATCCATACCCAAAACAATACATTGTCCTCCAAAGGCCAGAGCCCCCTCCCGGATCAATAAGGGGTTTTTTATCGCCGCCGAATTAATGCTGACTTTTTCCGCCCCGGCTAAGAGGACCCGCCGCATACTCAGCAACCCGCTCAACCACCTCAATCATGATCGCCCTTTTTTCCGCAGAAGCCGTGATATCGTAGAAGACCAATTCATCCGCCCCCTCTTCATAATAAAAGCGGGCCATTTCTACCGGGTCTCCAATGTCGATATTATTTTTAAAGCGGATCCCCTTGGTGGTTTTGCCGTCCCGAACATCCAGACAGGGGATAATGCGTTTAGTCAGCATCCTCTCCCTCCCATTCGGAAAAGGCCTGTAACAGGGCCAGTCCCGGAGGCCCGCTCTTTTCGGGGTGGAATTGTAGAGCCGCTAAGTTCTTGTAAGCTAAGGCCGAAGCGAAAGAAAATCCATAGTGGGTCCGGCCCAGGATCAGATTTTCTCCCCGGGGAACAGGGAAATAGGAATGGACAAAATAAAAGGTGCTCTGAGGCGCTAGGGTTTTAATCAGAGGATGCCTCCGGTTCCATTCCACCTGGTTCCACCCCATATGCGGTATTTTTAAGACCTTTCCGCTTTCGTCCAGGTGTGGATCCGGGAAACGAACCGCCTCTCCGGGAAGAATCCCCAGACAGGGTGTTTCATTTTCCTGGCTGAAATCCAGAATAACCTGGGTGCCCAGGCAAATCCCCAATAAGGGACGTCCGGAACGAAAATAGGCTTTGAGGGCCTCACCCAGTCCGCTGGTTTGGAGAACTTTCATAGCCTCGCCGGCGGCACCCACTCCCGGGAAAATCACCCGGTCCGACTGCAGTATCAAATCAGGATCTTGGGTGATCCGGCAAGGGATCGACAACTTTTTTAAAGCCCGTTCCACGCTGGTCAGGTTGCCCGCTTTATAGTCTATAATACTGATCATATTCCTTACTGGAACTCCGATAATTTATTTCTAACTTTCGATACTAAGGACCCCTTAGACCTTTTAACAATTCCAAACAGGTTTGGTTAGATTTTTAACCCAAACAGCCCTTCCTGTCAATGTTCCCTGTCGAATATTTCGAAAATAGGTTTCGAGTCCAACTTGCCTTTTTTCATCCGGCTTCTGCACAGAAGCCTTCTCTTAGGTCGGCAAAGCCGACCGGCTGGTGCCACGCCCCAAAAGGCGGGGCATGGCGGGTTAAGCGGCCCCTTTAGGAAATTGGACGGTAAATTCAGTCCCTTTTCCAGGAGAACTTTCTAAATGAATTATCCCGCCAAGATCTGAAATAAGTTTTTGAACAATGCTCAAACCAAGCCCGGTCCCTCTATCTTTGGTGGTAAAGAAAGGCTCATAAATTTTAGCCTTATTCTCCTGGCTGATACCGGAACCATTGTCTTTTACTTTTATTTCAATCCAGTCTTCATCATTTTCTCTTCGAAGTTGTCTGGCCGCGATGAAGATCTCGCCATCGGAGGGAATGGCCTGGAGGGCATTCAGCAGTAAATTCCATAAAATCTGAGACAATTCTCCCGCAGAAATCTTGAGGAAAAGATCAGGGGCGACATCCAATTGCCAGACGACGGTCGGTGAAAACCTCCTGTTCTTTTTTATCAGATCAACCGTTTCAAAGATTAAGGATGAAATATCCAACCGGCTTTCAATTACTTGGACCGGTTTGGCAAAGGCCAGGAAATCATTCATCAACGAATCCAATTTGGTAACTTCTCTGGAAATGATATTTAAAAGGCGTTCTCCGGTTCCTTTTTCTTTTAGATCATCTTTTAAAACTTGGATCGATCCACTGATTGAAGCCAGGGGATTTCTTACTTCGTGAGCGATTCCGGCGGCCATCTTTCCAATCAAGGCTAAACGATCTACCTGACGCAGGTGGTTTTCCATGATTTTGATTTGAGAAATATCTTTAAAAGAAAATATCTTTCCTATCCCCTGGGAACGGTTTTCTTTAACCCGGTTGAAGGAAAAACCCAAGGTGATGACCGCTCCGTCAGGGGTGTCATAGGCGGCTTCCATCCGCTTTCCCTCCCCGGTATCGTTGAGGTCGAGGCCCCCATTCAAATCAGGAAACAAAGACATCAGGGGCTTGTGGAGCAAATCCTTTGGACTTCGGCCCAGAATTTTCTCTCCAGCCCGATTGATGCTCTGGATTTTGTTTTCCCTATCCAGGGTGATCAATCCAATATCCAAGTTTTCGATGACAATCCGGTTCAGTTCTTCCAGTTGAAAAATATTCTTCCTCTGACTTTCAATCTGGCTTTGTTGTTTTTGGGCTTGTTTGGCAAAAATGCTGTTGAGGCTTCCCACAAAGAAAAAGCCCAGTCCATTCATAATGACCTGATAAAAAAGGTATTTTGTTGAAAAAGACGCGGGTTGATCCACAAGCCCGTAATAAAAAGGAATTTTCCCAGAACCTTGGAGCAAAAGAAGAAGGGCGTATAAAACTCCCACATAAAGGGCGGCCAATAGTCCACCCTGCCGGGGGAAAAGGATACCGGCCGCCAGAATTACCAAAAAATAAAGATAAGAGAAAAAGCTCTCAATGCCGCCGGTGAAATAGACGACGCTGGTCACAAAAAGCCCGTCTATTACCAGTTGACCAAAGGCAATTCCTTTAATGACCTTTCCCCGCGATAGAATAAGAAGATAAAGGATTGAAAAAAAATATTGCAGGGCAATCAGGGAATAAACAGGAGTAAAAGAAAAAGGGAAGCGGTAAGAATCCCCTTTTTCATGCAGGAAAACGGTTAGGAAAAGGAAGGAGGAAATAAAAACCAGCCGCCATAAAACAAGCCATCGGCTTCTTCGTAATAAATCTTCTTCAATATAAAACCAATTCTGTGAAGGGGATTCATCCATCGATTGGGCGGGTTTTATCCAAAAAGGAAATTTCATGGACCATTCATCTCAGAATAATAGGGTCTAACCTTCCAAGCAGGGTCCGTAGGCATGGGGTCTGTTTTCCCTGATGCAACTATTCAGACGGACAATCCTTGGACCTGGCCGGAATTCATCACCCGGTGATAGCTTCCCCCATCTTAAAAATCGGCAAATACATGGAAATAACCAATCCGCCGACGATCCCCCCCAGAACGACCATCATAACCGGCTCCATCAGGGAAGTCAGGTTATTGACGGCCGCATCCACATCATCATCATAAAAGTCGGCGATTTTATTCAGCATGGTATCCAGTTCCCCGGAAGCCTCACCTACTCCGATCATCTGGGTTACCATGGGGGGGAAAACCTTGCTTTCCGCCAATGGTTCGGAAATGGTCCTTCCCTGGGCGATACTGGCTCTAGCCTTATAAATGGCCTTTTCCACCACCTTGTTTCCCGAAGATTTAGCTACAATATCCATGGCTTCCAAGATAGGTACTCCGCTGCTGACCATAGTCCCAAAGGTCCGGGAAAACTTGGCCACAGCCACCTTTCTGAGCAATATACCGAAAATCGGCAATTTCAGAAAAAGGTCATCCATTAAATACTTGCCTTTTTCGGTTCGATAAATCCGGCGAAGGAGATAAATAAAAGCCATGGCGCCGATGAGAATATAAAAAAAGTTAGTTGATACAAAACGGCTGAGAGCGATTACAAATTGGGTGGGAGCCGGGAGGGACTGGCCGACTTCGGAAAACATTTTTTCGAAAACCGGGATCACGAAAAGCAGGATAACCGAGGTAACAATCACGGCGACACTCGTGACCACCCCCGGGTAGACCATGGCCCCTCTGACTGTTTTTTTGAGTTCCTCGCTCTTTTCGATATAGGTGGACAGCCGGTTTAAAATGACATCCAGGATCCCACCGGTTTCACCGGCCTGCACCAGATTGGTATAAAGCTCGTCAAAGACCCTGGGATGTTTTTTCAGGGCCTCATGCAAGGATTGCCCGCTTTCCACATCCCCTTTGACCTTAATGATGACATTGGCAAAAGCGATGTTCTCCTGTTGAGTGGCCAGGATATTTAAACATTGGATCAAAGGCAGACCGGCGTTGATCATGGTGGCAAACTGGCGGGTAAAGACGACGATTAATTTTCTAGGAATTCTTTTTCGAAAGGAGAACCTTTTCCCCGACTCCTCCCGTTTCTCCTGAATACGGTTGGGCTGGATACCCATTTTCCGGAGTTGCAAACCGACCACCGCTGGATTATCGGCCACCAGTTCCCCTCTTTTAGCTTCACCCTGTTTTGATTTTCCCTGCCAGATATAAGTTGGCATAATCGATTCCTTTTTCTGATTACGGCAACCGGCGGTCGCCTCCTGTAAGGGCGACCGGCGGGTCGCCCCTACGAATCAATCCTTGTCGGTGACTCGAATAACTTCTTCCAGGGTAGTCACCCCTTCCAACACCTTGGTGATTCCACTTTCCCGCAGGGTTTTCATGCCCTCCTGCCGAGCCACCTTTTTTATTTCGGCCGGCGAGGCCCTTTCGAAGATCAGCTCTTTCAGTTTTTCAAAAATTGGCAGGACCTCATAAATGGCGGTTCGCCCTTTATATCCTGAAAAATTGCAGGACGAACAGCCCACCGTTTCCGACAAGGTCTGGATCTTGGGGTCCAGATCGAACTCTCTCAGCAAATCGGTGGATTTCTCAACCCTTTTTTTGCAGTTGAGGCATAATTTTCGAACCAGTCGCTGGGCCACCACCAAATTCAACGAAGAAGCGACCAAAAACGGTTCAATCCCCATATCCAATAAGCGGGTCACGGTATTGGAAGCATCGTTGGTGTGCAGGGTGCTGAGAACCAGATGTCCGGTCAAGGCCGCTTTGATGGATATTTCCGCGGTTTCTTTATCCCGGATCTCACCCACCATGATGATATCGGGATCCTGGCGGAGAAAAGAACGCAACACATGGGAAAAAGTCAAGCCGATCTCTTCGTGAACCTGAACTTGATTGATCCCGTATATGTTTAATTCCACCGGGTCCTCGGCCGTGGAGATGTTCTGGGTGGCTTTATTCAATTCACCCAGGGTAGAATAAAGGGTGGTGCTCTTCCCGCTTCCGGTGGGTCCTGTGACCAGGATCATCCCATAAGGCTTATGAACGGCCTCATAAAACTTGGCCAGGGCCTCCGTTTCAAAACCCAACCGTTCCAGGTCGACCTGCAGGTTCGTTTTGTCCAGGAGGCGTAAAACGACCTTTTCTCCGTACAGAGTCGGCAAAACCGAAACCCGAAAATCCATATCACGATTTTCACCAAATCGGAGTTTCAACCGGCCGTCTTGCGGGAGTCTTCTTTCGGCAATATTGAGGTTGGACATGATTTTTAACCGGGACACCAGGGCGTTTTTCAGTTTAACCGGAGGGTTCATGATCTCATAGAGGACGCCGTCTATGCGATATCGTACCCGGAAGGCGCGGTCATAAGCCTCAAAATGAATATCGCTGGCCCCCCTTTTGATGGCATCGATCAGAAGAAGATTGGCCAGTTTAACCACCGGGGCCTCTTTGGCGGCAATTTCCAGACTGATTTCATCCAGTTCTTCATCCGGATGGATAAAATCAACTTCCAAACCCTTCAGATCTTCCAGGGCCTGGTTCAGGGTGGAAGTCAGGTTGTAGTGTTTGTCCAGGGCCTCTCTAAGATGTTTTTCAGTGGACAGGAACAATTGAATGTTGCTGCCGGTTAAAAACTTCAGGTCATCCAGGGCAAAGATATTGGAAGGATCGGAAATCGCCATTTTTAGGGTGGGCCCTTCTTTGGCGATGGGCAGGATTTCATATTTTCGGGCGATGTTGTCCGGGATAATGTCGACCAGCGCCGGATCAAACTCTAATCGGGAAAGGTCGATTATGGGCAATCCGAATTGTTTGGATAAAAAAAGCAATAGGGTCTCTTCGTCGATAAATCCTTTCTGAATCAATAGGTTGCCTATCTTGGGCTGGCCACCCTGGCGCTTTTGTTCAGCCAGGGCCTCTTCCAGCTGTTTGGCCGTGATCTTTTGTTCCCGGAGCAATAATTCTCCAATGCGGTTACTTTTAAACATCATAGTCAGCCAGGTTAAAAAAACTTTCTTAAAAAAATTTTATTAAATCCATTGACAAATATAAAATAGAAGCATATAATTTAACGTTTAATGAAAGGGGGTGATTACCATGGTTTGTTCTACCGTAAAATCCGGAACTGCTTGTACCTTCATGAGCCCCAAGGGGTGTTCGTTTAATGGAGGATCCTGTTATCCGGTAATCGAACAATGTGGAGGCTGTGACCGGAGCAAGACCTTTGACAGTGGAATGTATTGCCTTTCCACTCCCGATCCTTCTCAGAAATGGAAATTGGGAAATTGCAATTTAGCCACTCATATAAAAAAGACCCCGGTTCAAGCCGCCGCCAAGATCAATCCGCTGAAGGCCTCCAAGCGCAGTGCCCGATAAGTTGCTTTGTTATAACCGAACAAACCCCCTGGTGTCATGAGCCTTCCTGATGTTCAAGAAGGCTCACACCAGAAAAAAAGCTTAAGGGTCAAAGAACCGGATACTGGAAC
>JACQYK010000173.1 GCA_016208255.1 Deltaproteobacteria bacterium
CCTGAAACCTGAAAATATCCTTTTGGATGGGAACATCCCCAAGATTACCGATTTAGGATTAGCCCGTTCTTCCCGCCTCAAACCCCTTTGCCAGACGGTAGACGCCCAGGGGACATTAGCCTATATGCCCCCGGAGCAATTTATTGATTTTAAACGGGTGGATCAGCGAGGCGACATCTTTTCTTTGGGAAGGATTCTTTATGAGGCTATAACCGGGAAAATCTCAAAAGAGACCATTCCCTTTAAAACAGTAAAGATGGCCAATCCGAATACCCCATTTTTTCAAAAGCTGGATAAAATCATCCAATGGGCCACGGCGGAAGAACGGGAACAACGTCTGGATTCGGTTGAAAAAATGCGCCAATTGCTTAAAGAAGCAATCCAAGAATTAGAGGCAGAAAAGAATAAACCGAATATAACAGCTTTGCCGGTATCCGGTTACGGGTGGGCCCACCCAAGATGGATCTGGGGTGGCATTGCCCTTGTTCTTGCTGCCGTTTTAGGAATGACCATTTGGCACCTGTTGGGGAACCCCGGAATGACACACCGGGCGGCGAATGAAGGAAAACAGGCAGCGCCTCAAACCGTTGAAAGTCATCCCCCATCTTCGCTGGTCCAAGGATTGCCCAAATCCATAGTGAGCGAAGACGGAATGACCATGATTTTGATCCCCGGAGGTCCCCTGCCTGTAGTTTCTGAAGTATCAAAGGGGTCAATAAGAAGTATGCAAATGAAATCCTTTTATATGGATGAGACCAAAGTGGACTTTCATCACTTTCAAGATTTTCTGAATGAAGTAAAAAAAGTGGTAACCGTTGAAAACGGGGTAGTCAAAAGCAAAGGACAGATCTGGTTTTTAATGGGTCAGGGGACTGAGCCCTCTGCGACCATTATTTTTGAACATGGCCGTTTCCATCTTCGCGATCCCAAGGTTGCCCCCCTTCCTGTAGTTCGAGTCACCTGGCAGGGGGCCTTGGCTTATGCCCAGCATTATAAAAAGCGCTTGCCTTCTGAATCGGAATGGAAATATGCCCTGTTAAAAATCAGGTCCCCGGCCGGTTCCTCTTCTTCCGGACCTTCCGAAAGCCGGCTGGTCTTAAAAGATATGGAGGGAAAAATATTTGAATGGGCTGTTCGGCAAAAAGGGCTTCAGGAAACAGGCCAAACCGATAGACGGGATAAGGTTACGGCCGACAGTTTCTTTTTGGGGAAACCCGATCCCGGTAAAGAGATTAAAATCCATTCGAGCTTGCCTTGGGAGGGGTTTAGGGATGTCGGTTTCCGGTGTGTGGCAGATATCCCGGAGAAATGATGGAACCATTCGCCATTTCTCATCCAGGGTTGAAAAGGGAAGAAAACCAGGACCGGTTGGTTGTCCGGGAATTTGATAAACAAACCCTTCTGATGGCTGTGGCTGACGGGATGGGCGGTGAAGCGGGAGGAGGGCTGGCGGCACAAATAGCCATAGAGGCAGTCCAAGATTTTACTCCGGATTTGCTGGCCATGGAGGCTTCTTTTAAAAAAATATACCAGGCCGCCGACCGAAGGGTCCAGGAGGAAATTGAAAAGAATCTTGAGTTAGAAGGAATGGGGACGACCCTGACTGCGGCCTATATAGAGAATGGGATCACTTACTGGGCCCATGTCGGCGACAGCCGGCTTTATCTCTGGCGGGCAGGACGCCTGACTCAAATGACCGAAGATCATACCTTTGTTAACAGTCTGGTAAAGGACGGGACCATAACCCAGGGAGAGGCCGACGTCCATCCCATGCAAAATATTCTGCTGCACTGCATCGGCTGTGATCCCTTGGAGATCAGTTCGGGTAGATTCAAGATTTTCCGGGGAGATCTGGTTTTGCTTTCCACGGATGGACTTCATCATGGGGTTCCTGAGAGGGAAATAGTTTCCATCCTGAGGAAGGAAATCGGTATCCGGAAAAAGTTCGAAGAACTTATCCGGGCTGCTTTGAAGGCCGGTGGTCAGGATAATATTACTATAGTAGGCCTGACGATGTAATTCCGAACTTTAATTGTCCTGTGGAGGCATTTCCTGTTGAAACCTCTTACACGAAAAATGCAAATTGTCCTGGTGGCTGCCCTGGTGATCCTCATTACCCTGCTCCATTATTTGACAGCCCGACACCAAACCTATTATCATATTTTTTACCGCGAACTGTATTTCTTGCCCTTAATACTGGCCGGGATTTGGTTTGGGTTGCGGGGAGCGCTCAGCACTTCTTTTACTATTTCAGTTCTTTATCTCCCTCTGATCCTGATGCATTGGCAGAGCAGTACTCCGGAGGATTTCGGCAACTTGATCGAGGTATTGATTTTCAATTCTATCGCTGCGGTCCTGGGGGTTATATCAGACAGGCAAAAGGCCGAGCAAGAGCGGCTGCGGGAGTCGGAAAATTTAGCGGCCATCGGTCAGGCGATTGCCAGTATCGGTCACGACATGAAAACTCCCTTGATCGCCATCGGCGGTTTTGCCCGTCAGATTCTGAAAAGA
>JACQYK010000174.1 GCA_016208255.1 Deltaproteobacteria bacterium
GAAAAATTCTATCGTCGATGGGGCGACTTGGTGTCTTAAAGGCACCCCAAGACTTCGAGTCGATGCTCACATTGCTTTGAATTTTCGAACTGGATGGTTTGAATCCCCATCCTTTCGGCCGGTTCAAGATTGGCAGGCAGATCATCGATAAAAATTGTTTGGGTTTTATCCAACCCATACCGCTCCACCAGACAGGCATAGATTTCCGGCTCCGGCTTGATAAATCGGACGCGACAAGAAGCGACCCCGCCCTCAAAGACATCCCAAAAAGTATAGGCCCTCTCCAGATAGTCGATTGAGGCCGTATGCATATTGGATAAGTAGAAAAGCCGGTGGCCTTTGGTTTTCAGACTTCGGAGCAGGGCTACCGTTTCCGGCAGTCCCACCAAGGCCAGAGGCACTTGACGAAAGAGTCGGGTAATAGACGATGCCGGCAATCCGGTCCTTTCCACCGCCCGCAACGTGGCCTCCGGATAGAGAAGCGTTCCGCGATCCAGTTCATCCCAATCGGGGTGATTAAATATTTTTGACCTGACCAGGGTCCTGACGGCCGGATCGTCGAAAACCCGGCCGATAATCTTCTCCGGTTTCCAGCTGAATACCACCCCGCCCAGATCAAAAATAACATTCACACCGGTCTCCCAGTCGAGGTTTGGAGATTTCTAAACGGTTTCCTCTCTTTATTTTAGCTCGAAATAGCTTTGTTATAAACTCCATGGTTTTTGTTTCCCTCTTGCCGGACTCGATCCGGCATCCAGGAATTAAGTTGCTCTTATTAACCTGGATTCCGGCTTCCGCCGGAATGACAACCTACCCATTGTTCAAGAAATATTTTTATGGTTCCCCGCGCCCCATTGGGCATGAGGGTTTATCCTTTAGCGTTGTTTTGCTTCCTGTGATATGCCAAGGTCTCCTCAGGCCAGCAAGCCCCCGTCCATTACCAGGGTATGCCCGGTAATATAACTGGAGGCCTCCGAGACTAAAAAGAGCACCGGGGCAAGAACCTCTTCCACACCGGCCAGGCGGCGCAAGGGATAACTTTTTTCCGCTTTTTTTCGGGTTTCCGGATCCATCCTTTCCCGAACCCGTTCGGTCAAGGCCCTGCCCAGGCCCCTTCTGCTTCCGGTGACCAGCGCGGTTTTTCCTTCTAACGATAGATTGGGTATACTCATCTTTTCCTCTCTTTAATTCGAAAATACGTTAGGCGTTAAGCGTAAGGCGTAAGGCGAACCCCTTTTTTCATGCTTCAGGTGCCCCCCAGGGCATGAGTGCTTAATTCGAGAATAGAGTTCCAGGGCCATTTTTCGATTCACCTATTTTCATATCCCGGCCTCTTTGGAGGGTTTAGATTTATTACCATAACAACGCCTAAAACATTTGACTCATTTTGGACTGCAATGATGGAATAATATAGGATTCGCCTCAGAATGAGTCAAGGGAAATAGATAAACCGCCATGCCCCGCCTTTTGGGGCGTGGCACCACGATACGGTCAGTTTCACTGACCTAACAAGAGGCTTCCTAAAGGAAGCCGGGACATGAAAACAGAGTTCATTAGATGCCGAACTCTATTTTCGAATTAAAAAGGAACGATGAAAAAAAAATACCTTTCATCCCGTTTTTTTGCTAAGATCACCCCACTATCTGGCAGTTAATCCTGGGCAGGGAATAATTGAAGGAGGTATACTTTATGAGACTGAAAGGCAAAATCGCTATTGTGACCGGCGGAGGCGGCGGATTGGGGGAAGGGATTTGCCTCTGTCTGGCCCGGGAAGGGGCTCAGGTGGTGGTCAGCGATCTTGACCGGCAACTGGCTGATACCGTGGCTGTCAAGGTTGGGGAGATAGGTTCTAGATCTCTGGCGATCAAGACCGATGTCAGCCGGGAAGACGAGGTCAAAATGCTGGTGGATCAAACCATCCAGGAAATGGGCGACCTTGATATTCTGGTGTGTTGTGCCGGTATTTCCGGATATTCCAACCGGGAAGCCTCCAGTATCCTTATAGAAGACCTGCCGGTGGAACAATGGGACGAGACCTTCGCCGTGAATATGAGGGGCGTGTTTCTTTGTAACCGTACCGCCGCCCCTGTTTTTCGCAAGAAAAATCAAGGCCGGATCATCAACATCGCTTCCATCGCCGGCAGAAAGGGATCCGAAATGCTCCCGGCCTATAGTGCCAGCAAGGCCGGAGTCATCTCCTTTACCCAGAGCATGGCCCTGCAAATGGCGCCGCACCATGTCAATGTCAACGCGGTCTGCCCGGGGATCATTTATACCCCTATCTGGGAAAGAGGATCCCAGGTCTTGGCCAAGGTCCATCCTTTGTTTGCCGGTTCAGGTGTCGGCCCCAAAGAGGCACTGGACATGGTGGTCCAGACCTCGATCCCTTTTAAAACCTATCAGACTCCGGAGGATATCGGAAAAGCGGTGGTCTTTCTGGCCTCGGAGGAAGCCAGAGAAATTACCGGTCAGGCCCTTAATGTCTGCGGCGGAATGTATTTTAGTTGATGACTCGGAGGTCCCTTGCCTATTCATGTTATGTAATAGTTGGATGCTCAAGTTTTTTCCCAGATAAGAATCCAGAAGTCAGGAGCCAGAATCCGGGAAAAAAGGAAAATCCCTTTTTTATTAATTCTCATTCTGAATTCTATCCCCTGGATTAAGAATTCAGGGATTTGAAAAGGCAACTCATTGGAAAAAACAGTAGGGATCATAGCCAATCCTGCTTCAGGCCGGGACATCCGGCGCCTGGTCGCCCATGGCTCGGTCTTTGACAACCAGGAAAAAATCAACATTATTCGGAGGGTGCTCAAGGCCCTGGACGAGGTGGATGTTGATCGGGTTTTTATTATGCCTGATTTTGCCGGTCTGGGAATAAGGGCCCTGGAAGACCTTGACCTGTCCCTCCAGGTATCCTTACTTGATATGGAAGCCCAGGGAACCCAAAATGATTCATCTCTGGCCGCAGCCCTGATGGTTAAAATGGGGGTGGGTTGTCTGATCACCCTGGGCGGGGACGGCACCAATCGCGTGGTGGCCAAGACCTGCGGAGAAACCCCCCTCGTCCCCATTTCCTGCGGAACCAACAATGTATTCCCATATTTGGTGGAAGGTACCGTGGCCGGTCTGGCTGCCGGGTTGGTGGCCACCGGTCAGGTCGAAACAAAGGACGTCGGTTTCCGTGCGCCCAGGCTGGAGATCCTCCAAGACGGAGAGTTGAAGGATGTGGCCCTGGTCGATGTGGTCGTCACCGACGACCTCTTTACCGGGGTTCGGGCCATCTGGGACGTGGACAAAGTCAAGGAAATTTTTCTGGCCCGGTCTAAGCCGTCGGCCACCGGTTTTTCCGCGGTGGGAGGGTATGTTTGTCCCCTGCCCTTCAACAGCGGTCTGGGCCTGCACCTGGTCCTGGGGCCCGGCAGGAAACGGGTCAAATCCGCCATCGCTCCCGGACATATTTGCTGGGTTCCCATCGCTTCTTATCAAAAATTCGGCGTCAGGGAAGAAATCGCCATCCAAAGCAGTCCGGCCATGATCGCCCTTGATGGGGAAAGAGAAATAGCCATTCGACCGGGAGAAAAATGGTCGGTTCGGATCAACCCGGCGGGTCCATGGGTGGTGGATATTGAAAAGGCGGTTGAGACAGGTTGCACCTGTTGTTTGTTTCATGAGGAAATAAATCAATGAAAAAATGAGAAAGGGGAGATGATAGGCCCCCAATCTCACACGCAGGCACATCAGGGTTCAAGGGGCCAAGTGAAAGGCATGGAAGTTAACACCCCGCGGTTCCCGGCCGATCGGTCGTTCAACTTTGTTGAACTAAAAGAAGGCATCCCGTCAGACTCCCCCGGGGAGTTGACCAATAGATCGGCATAGCCGATCGGCAGGATGCCGGATCCCGATCTTTTGGGGAGACTCCCTGTGGGAGTCGGAGAGGGAACCTTTTCTAAAGCTCGACAAAGTCGAGCGGGCCGACCGCCTGAACCCTTGAATCCTTGAATCCTCGAACCCTATTTTTAAATTAAAATCCAAAGGAGGCGTGACATGGCTCTAACCAAGGAAAATCTTATTACCCTTTACACCAATCTGGTGCGGACCAGGGCCTTTGACCGGGCTTTTGTTCGAAGGCTGGGTGAAGGTAAATTGTTGGGGTTTTTTCACCCGGCTGACGGCGGGGAAGCCCCCGGTGTGGGCGCCTGCAGTTTTCTGCGTCATGAAGATTATCTCTGGGGGCATATCCGCGGACACGGCCTGCCCCACATGATCAGTAAGGGGGTTAATCCTAAATTCTTTATGGCCGAACATAGTGGCAGGGAAACAGGGTTGTGTCGGGGGATTTCCACCTTTCATGCCGTCGCCCCTGAATTTGGTATTATGGGGGCGGCGGGAACGATCGGTTCCGGGTTTCCGGTCACGGTGGGTTACGGGCTGGCAGCGAAAATGAATGGCCGCGGCCAAATCGTGATGAGTTGTTTCGGCGACGGAACTTCCAACCGGGGTACGTTCCATGAATGCGCCCTGATGGTCAACAACTGGAAGCTTCCGGTGGTTTTTTTCTGCGAGAACAACGGACTGGGAATGTTTGTGCCGGTCAAAGACTCTCACCCGGTGGCCGATATCGCCTCTCTGGCCCAGGGGTACGGGATGCCCGGAGTGGTGGTCGACGGACAGGACGTCATTGCCGTAGCCGAGGCCGTTGAAGTAGCGGTGGATCGGGCCCGTCAGGGAAAAGGGCCGTCGATGATCGAGGCCAAATGTGAACGCTTTTGCGCCCATGCCGTGGGAATCCCGGATTACAGCGGGGCGGAGGTTCGAACACCTGAGGAAATCAAATATCTTCGCGAAAATCGAGACCCGGTTACGATTTGTCGTCAAAAGCTTTTAAGTCAGGGATTGCTCACCGAAGAGGACGTGTCCCGCATCCAGGCCGCGGCCGATGCCGAGGTTGAAGCGGCGGAGAAATTTGTCGAGGAGAGTCCCAGAACCGATCCTTCCATATTTGATGAAGTGCTCTATGCACGATAAGGAGATAAAAAATGGCTGAAAAATTTTATGTTCAGGCGATAGCTGAAGCCCTGGCCGAAGAGATGCAACGGGACGAAAAGGTATTTGTGGTGGGTGAGAGTGTGCGCGCCGGATCTTTCGGTATTACCGGCGGACTGGTTAAGAGGTTCGGAGCCGATCGTGTCTTAGACACGCCTATTTCCGAAACCGGGGTGGCCGGTGCGGGAATCGGGGCCGCCCTCTGCGGCTACCGGCCGGTGGTTGATCTCATGTTTTCCGATTTCATGTTTGTGGCCGGGGATGAAATATTTCTAAAGGCGCCCCAGTGGCGATTCCTGCATGGGGGTAAGGTGGATATGCCGGTGACCTTCCTGGGCGCGGTCGGCGCGGGCAGGATGCTGGCCAACGAGCACTCCAAGACCCCGATTGCCCCTCTTTTACACTTTCCCGGTATCAAATGCGTCTTACCCTCTACACCCTATGACGCCAAAGGCCTTTTTAAAACAGCCATACGGGACAATAACCCGGTTTTTTTCTTCTGGCACAAGGCTTTGTTGATGACGCCGGGAGAAGTTCCGGATGGCGAGTACGCGATCCCCCTGGGAGTGGCCGA